>CALDJV010000723.1 GCA_937899305.1 uncultured Cytophagaceae bacterium | reverse complement strand
CATTCAACTGAATGATGTCCTGAATTTGTCCTCCTATCCAGCGATTGTTGTTGTCGGCCGATTGGTAGCTACTCAAAGCAGTGCTATTGGCCACTCTAGATACTCGATAACGAATGTTGTTTTCTACGCCCAAGTATGCCTTAGCAATCAGACGATGATTGGCCGAAAGCTGCCCTTGAATGTTGATATCGGTAGAATAACGATCTACGTCTTTGAGACCAGGAGTGGCAAAGTCTGCTACAATGTTGGCAATGTCGGGCCCGGTATTTACCTGATTGGCAAAAAAACGTTCTCCCTTGATATCGGCTCGCCATTTTTCGCTGATTTGATACCCAAGGCGCAAACTACCCGAATATTTGTTGTATTGGGTACCAGTATAATGTCCTCCATCTAAACGTGCATCGTCAATTTCGGTGATTTCACCACCTTCTATTACCCGTTCGGCTTTGTCACTGCCCAATGCATCACGAAAAATATTATTGGCTCCCAAACGGTAATCATCCCCTAGAGAAAAGTTGCTAAAACTCAGGTCAAAATCCAGTTTTTGAGTAATATTTCCTCCGAGGCTTAGTCCCGTTTCGTAGGTATTGAAACTCCCCACTGAAGCATATACCTGTCCCAGAATATTGCCTTGGCTCTTTTTGGTAATGAGGTTGACTACCCCTCCCATGGCTCTAGAGCCATACAAAGCCGAGGCAGGGCCTTTGAGCACCTCGATGCGCTCTACATTGTTCATGTCTATCAAGGCCAAGTTGGTGGCTCCGGCTGGACGACCATCAATCAACAGCAATGTGCGTTGGTTGACCCCTGAAAACTCAGGACGAAAACCACGCATGCCAATGCCCGAGAGTAACCCTGGGTATTGAATCACATCTACTGCTGCGTTCTTTTTCAATACATCGCTGATGTCGTTGGCAATGGTCTGGTTGATCGTGTTTTGATCCAGCACTTGGACCCTTTGGGGTAGATTTTGCAGCTCGTTTTTGGTACGGGTAGCGGTGACTACTACGCCTTCTCCCAATTGAATAACCGATGTTTCGAGGGTAATGTTGAACTGGGTTTGTTGCCCTAGGGCTATTTCTTTGGATTTGTAACCCAAAATACGCACCATCAGCTTGTTTTTACCTTGAGGAACAGTCAATTGAAACTCGCCCTGAGTGTTGGTAGCCACTCCACGGTTGGTACCTTTTATTACCACGGTAGCACCTACAATGGGCTGTTGTTTGGAATCCATAATTTTACCCGAAATGGCTCGTTCTTGAGCGTATGCCAGGTTCAGGGTCATTGTTAGTAACAACCCTAAGGTGAATGAAAATTTGAAAACACCTTGCGTAAAAATGCATTGTTGAGATCGTTTTGTTCTCATACTTTTTTTGGTTTTTAAATCATTAAAATGCTTGCAAGGAGTGAAATGTAGAGGGGCCAATACAATATCATTTCGAATGGTTAAAAACACCTCATCTGTGCTTTTCAAATGATTGCTTTTACCAATGCTCACGTTGAGTAACGCGTTCGAAATATTGTGCTGCACACCTTTTGGCTTTCACCCGAAGCTTAGTGTATATATGTATTCAATCATTCAGGCAGATTTTCTGGCTTATGGTGTACCTAAGGTACGCCACTTACAGTAGCGGGGACTGCTCCGGGTTTGCACCGGTATTCCCTTTTAACTCTTGGTTACCAAAGCTTGTCTGAAACTTGGTAAACAACAGCACCTAAACGATTGCCTTGAGCCTTTTGCCCAAGGACTTGGCTGGTTCAATTGTATGTTTTTATCTGTCCCACCTCCTAAATGTTAGCGGTAACTTTGTGCGCTCAGTACCTTTAATAATTCTTCTATCGAATGACAGGTATTTTCTGAGCCATTTATTTTAATGGTCCAACAATAATCTAGTGGGTCATCGCCCGACAAGATCACTTTCCAAGCAACATCTGCCTGGTTGGTCACCAAATACCCTTCTCTTTCCAAAGCACGTTGCGTCCAGAATGCCAACACCCCTTCGCCTTGTAGATAAACCTCCTTTTGATTGGGCTCATTGATTTTGAAAGCCCCAGTATGTTTATCGAAATGAAAACCATCTTTGGCAAAAGCACGCTCGAAGGTTCCATTCAGTACCAGGTCTTCTGGAGTTCCGGTAGCGATTTGGCATTCTCCCTGTTCGTTCTTTTTCCCCATCAACCAAATGCGATCGGCTGCCTGTAAGGCCAAGTCCAGTTCGTGGGTAGTCAATAAAATTGCTTTTCCGGTTTGTTTGGCCAATTTGCGCAGCAGCTTAAAAATCATTACCCGATTGGGTAAATCGAGGTGTGCAGTAGGTTCATCCAGTAAAATAAGGGGGGTATCTTGGGCCAACGCCCGAGCAATCATTACTTTCTGGTTTTCTCCATCACTCAATTGATTGACATTACGATGACGAAACTCGGTCGTTCCGGTAGATTCCAACGCCCAATCTACCATTTCCTGGTCTTGAGGTTGCAAACGCCCCAGCCACCCAGTGTAGGGGGCCCGTCCCAAACTTACCAATGCTTGTACTGATAAATTTCCCACGGTGATTTTTTCAGTCAACACCATACTCAGGCGTTGGGCAATTTGGATTGGCTTCAACTTTTTAAGCTGAGTATCATTCAGGAGCACCTCTCCTTTGATGGCGGGTTGAACCCCAGCAATGGTTCGCATCAGGGTGGACTTTCCACTTCCATTGGCTCCTAGTAAACACACAAACTCGCCTTCCTTGAGATTCAGGTCCAAGTCACGAGCCACCGTTCTAATGACTCGTCTACCTTTGAAGTATCCGATATTCAACTGGGCTATTCTGAGAATATTTTTTGCCGCGCTTTTTTCCATGTGCTTAAAAGGAAGCCCTCAGGTTTTTACGTTGAATAATCACTAAAATGACCACTGGAGCCCCTATCAAAGCAGTAACGGCATTGATAGGCAAGGTCGCACTGCTGCCGGGTACCTTGGCTATGATATCGCACACCAACATCAAAATACTACCTAATATAGCCGAAGCAGGTACCAGCAAACGATGATCGGAGCTATTGAATAAGGAACGGGTGAGGTGTGGTACGGCAATGCCTACAAACCCAATCGGCCCACAAAAGGCGGTAATGCTTCCGGCCAATATACTGGTCACCAGAATAATTAATATCCGGGCACGCTTGACGGTAAGCCCCAAGCTCTGAGCATAGTTTTCACCCAATAACAAGGTATTCAGGGTTTTGGTCAGCATAAACGACCCTAACAGGCCTATGCCTACACAAATGGAAAGCACCATCAGGTGTTTTTGGGTGACTCCACCCAGGCTGCCAAAAGTCCACATCAAGTATTCTTGAATTTGCTCTGGTTCACTAAAATACTGCCATATACTTACCAAAGCAATGGTCAAATTGCCTATCATAATGCCTACAATCAACACAATGATATTGTCACGAATGCGCAACGATATGATCAAGACCAAAGTCAATACCAAGGCTGAACCCAGAATGGCCGCTATGACAATGAACCAACTCCCGACAAAGCCGGTATTGAGTAAGCTAAATATACTGATGATGGAGCCCGAAGCCAACATGACTACGGCTACTCCTAAACTTGCCCCGGCCGTGATACCCAGTATAGATGGTCCCGCCAATGGATTTCGAAATAACGTCTGCATATGCAAGCCGCCTAACGACAAAGCACTCCCGGCCAACACTGCGGTAATCGCTTGCGGCACCCTGATTTGGGAAATGATATTGTTCCAGGCAAAATTACCACTTTCGCCCGTCACAATGATTTGTACGATTTTGTCGACTGGAATGGCAATTGAACCCAGGGTGAGGTCTATGAAAAACACCAACAACAAAGTGATTGATAAGCTTCCCAACAGCAATGTTTGCCGCCAGAAAACTGGGTTTTGCGGCTTGGTTTGGGGGTTAAGAAGTGGCTTCATGGGCAGGCAATTTTTTGTAGTACGCAAATTGATGCTTAGGAACGTGTCCGCAATAACTGTCCGGTTTAGTTTTATTCCCCTTTGTTATACTTCGTTGTTTTTTTTGCCCGTAGCTATGGCTACGCGCGCAAAACCTTTTTGCAAAACAAATGGGTCTAACTTTGGGTAATTTTATTAAACCTGGAAACTTATTTTGAACATGTTCCTTAGGAAGCAATTCAGGAGTTGGCCTAACCGAGGCAGATGTACCTTGATTTGGGGTAGTCGTTTCTGAGGATTGATTGGCAGTTTGACAATGAGTCAAAGCGATGTAGCCAAATATCCATAATAATATTTGAAAGTATTTTTGTTGCATATCACTTTACTTTTCACCCGAAAGCATTTTGTGGAACCATCATTTTTGGCAGGTCTTCTGACTTTCCGAAAAACTGATACCTTCCCGTGAAACGATTGTTCACAGTGGTATGTCGTCAGTACTCTGTAAACTAAATATCTTACGATTTACTTAATTTACAGAGTAATCAGTTTTACTTCTTTTAAGTCACATACTTTTTTATATAGTGTTCAAAAAAGTCGGATTACAGCAGCGGGGACTGTTCAGGATTTACACCTGATTCCCTTTTAAGAATGTAAACCATGAGGTTTGCATCCACCAAAATTTCAGGCAAATGTAGTTAAAATAATCGAGGTTGCAACTTAGGGTGTGCCCAGTGTCACTTTTCTCCTAGCAAAACTACCTCAATAACCTAATTCCTTCTACATGGTCAAGCACCCTAGCGTAAGTGATTACTTTATTTTTCCATTTTACTTGTAATGTAGACCATTTGTCTATACTCATTTCTTTAATGATTCCCGGCTATCTACTAGTTTTGTGCCCTCAAACATTTAAAACTAGTTATCTATATTATACTTTTTGAAACATGAGTACAATTAATACTGAATATTGGGGAACACTTACCATCAATGCTCCGGCGGGGTTTGTAACTTACTTTTTGAAGAAACAAGAAAATGTAAAGTCGGCGTTTGGCCATCTTAACATTGAGATTGACCACTTCGAAAAATTAAACGACAAGGTATTTAGCTGTCAAGTAAAAAAGACCAATCCAGAAAAAAAATGCCTGGACAATATCAGAAATTACCTGTTTAAGCAATTGCCTCAAAAACTACCGCATGTTTCCAGAAATTTTATCGAGATTGAATACGGCAAATAGCATTACTTTAAATTGAACATTATACAACAAACTGACCGTGGTCGTCATACCCGTCAGTTTGTTTTTTATTTAAGCCTCCCCCTTTCACTGAGAATTGTATATATCAGGTGTTTTTTGTTAATTTTGTTTGGGTAATTATATTTTGATCATTATTTGCGAAGTATTTGCCCAGCATTCTGTAAGGACAAAATAGTTATGCTAAAAACCCTGAAAAACAATATATTTCTTTTGCTGCTGTTTTTTGTAGGCAATGGAGGGTATTTGTATGCCCAAACATCTTCCCAAAAAACAGTAGATAGTTTAAAATACCTACTAAAATCAGCCGAAAACACCAGTCGGGTCAAGATATTAGTGGCGCTCAGTCAAGCTTATGGTACTACCCAGCAAGCATTCGACTATGCCCAGCAAGCGTTGAAAGATGCAAAAAAGATCAATGACTTGGCGGTTTTAGCGATGGCTCACCACCATATGGGTAATGTTTACATCGCTCAGGAAAAGCACGGTCAATCAATCGCAGCTTATCAAAAAGCCATTGAATTGTGGGAGAAGTTAGGGAATATTCAAAAAGAAGCTGAATCTTATTATTTGTTGGGAATCGCCCAAACCGATAAATCTGACTTGACCGAAGCGTTGAAAAGTTTTATCAATGCCCGTCGTTTCTTCGAGAAATCGAAAGATGTGATCGCACTGGCCAATACCCTCCGCAAAACGGGCATTATCTACAGTATTTTAAAGGAATATGATAAGGGCAAGGCGTATTACAAAGAAGCCCTTAAGTTATACCAATCTGAAAACAATCAACGAGGACTTTCTTCGACTTACAACAATATTGGAGTCATTCATTCGCAAGTTCAGGAACACCAAAAAGCGTGGGGTTTTTATCAGAAATCTCGAAAAATCGCCCTTGAACTCAACGATTTGATCATGGTAGGAATTACCACGGGCAACATGGGAGAGGTGCTTTCGGCTCAGAAAAAATTTAGAGAGGCTTTGCCTTATTACCGCAAAGAACTGGGAGCGTATCGAGAGCTCAATATCAAGAAACGTCAAATCGAACCATTAGAATACATGGCTCAGGCTTATTTGGAGTTGGGCAAAGGTGACTCTGCAGTATATTTTGGCAAAAAAGCGTACGAATTGGGCAAGTTAGTCAAGGACAATTACCGGATTATAGAGGCGACCGAAATACTGTCTAATATTTATCAAAAACAACAAAATGATAGCCTTGCACTCTATTTCTACAAAGTATACACCCAATACAAAGACAGCCTCTTTAATCGTAATAAGTCTCTGGAGTTGGCTGAGGTAGAAAAAAAATACCAAAACGAAAAAGAACAAAACGAAGCCCAAGAACGAGAAAAATTTCGCAACTTCATCATTGCTTTGGTGGCGCTTCTTATCGTGGCCATCTTTGCTACTGTTCAATGGATGTATGTATCTCGCCATTAGTGAGCGGCAAGCATTTTGATTAAGAGGCATATTGCCCAAAAAATC
>CALDJV010000722.1 GCA_937899305.1 uncultured Cytophagaceae bacterium | reverse complement strand
TTTTTACAATCCATCATACCCGCGCCAGTCATTTTGCGCAGTTTATTTACGTCTTGTGCTGAAATAGCCATTTTCGTAATTTTATAAGGTTTGATAAAATAAATTTAGGAATGGCCAGTCCATTCCAGTGGGTGCAAAAATAGTTGAATCAAGGATAACATTGAAACAAAAAGTCAAAAGTTTGGATCATACCAATACTGGACTTTCCTTCACCTGATTGATTGGTGAGTTTGTTTCAAACAAAAAAATCAACATCCAGTCTAATGACCCGATGTTGATTTGAGTAAGTTACTAATATTTTGAAGAGATAAATTACATTATTCTGCTTTTCCTTCTTCTACTTTCTTAGCTTCTTCGACTTTTTCAGCTTTCTCAGCTTTTGGTTCAGCCTGCTCTACTTCTTTGGCTTCTTCAGCTTTCGCCTCCGCCTTTGCAGCTGCTTTCTGCCCATCTGCTTCACGCTTGGCTTGCTCTTCTTTGGCAAGCTTTTGCTCCTCTTTGTCTTTCTTTCTCTCAGCTAAGCCTTCTTCAATTGCTTTACCAACTGTTTCGGTAATGATTTGAATAGACTTAAATGCATCATCGTTAGCAGGAATTGGGAACTGAACCGCACCTGGGTTTGAGTTAGTATCTACCATGGCAAATACTGGAATACCCAATTTGTGTGCTTCGGCAATTGCGATGTGTTCTCTTTTTACATCAATCACAAACAAAGCAGCAGGCAAACGAGTCAGGTCTGCTATACCTCCTAATAATCTCTCTAACTTCTCACGCTCACGGGTGAACATTAAACGTTCACGCTTTGCCATATTTTTGAAAGCATCTTCTTTCATCATTTTGTCCATTGAAGACATTTTCTTCAATGACTTACGCACTGTAGCAAAGTTGGTAAGCATTCCACCTAACCAACGCTCAGTTACATATGGCATTCTTAATCTTTGGGCCTCTTCTGCTACAATCTCTTGTGCTTGTCTTTTAGTAGCCACGAACATTACTTTTCTACCAGCACGAACGATTTTAGCCAAAGCACTGCAGGCATCGTCCAGGCAAACTAAAGTTTTGTTCAAATCTATAATATGGATGCCGTTTTTCTCCATAAATACGTATGGAGCAATTCTTGGATCCCACTTACGAGTTAAGTGACCAAAGTGTACCCTTGCATCCAACAAATCTTTATATTCTACTCTACTCATGCGCTAGATTGGTTTAACGTTTACTGAACTGGAATCTTCTACGAGCTTTTCTTCTACCATACTTCTTACGCTCCACCATACGAGGATCACGAATGAGTAGTCCTTCTTTTTTCAAAACTTCCCGATTGGCATCGGCATCTATCAGATGGGCATAATTTTGTTTCTCTGGGTAGGTAAACAACGGAAGCTCTTCTGAACTTTTACGATTTGCTCCTTTTTGAGTTTCAGGATCACGTTGAACCGCCTTACCTTTGTAAGTCAATGCACGGGCAATGGCGTGTCTCAAAGCTTCTGCTTGCCCTGCTACTCCACCTCCAGTTACATTCGCACGGATATCGTATCTTTCTTCTACGTCAACCGCCACTATTGGTTGTTTTACAATGGTTTGCAAAACACCGGTAGGAAAATACTCCGCAAAATCACGCTTATTTACTACGATCTTTCCTGATCCTTCTTGTAAATATACTCGCGCGATGGACGTTTTTCTTCTTCCAATAGTGTTAATAACTTTAACTTCTTTAACGTCTGTCATGAATTCTTAGTTTTACCTCCTCTTACCTCGCCTTGCGGCTATGCTCTGTCAAGGGCATTGTCTCAGAGGGTCATAATTCTTGGTAAGAATTAAAATTTAAGTTCTACTTTGCGAGGCTGTTGAGCTTCGTGTTTGTGCTCAGTGCCTGCATAAACATGCATGTTGTGAAATACTTTTCTCCCCAAACGATTTTTGGGTAGCATTCCTCTTACCGCTTTTTCAATCAAAAGCGCAGGATTTTTTGCCATTAGTTCATTAGGTGAAGCAAAACGCTGACCACCAGGATATCCTGTGTGTCTCACGTATTTTTTATCACTCCACTTTTTGCCTGTTAGGCGTACTTTTTCGGCATTAATAATGATCACGTTGTCACCACAGTCTACGTGAGGTGTGAAAGAAGGCTTGTGCTTACCGCGTAAAATCTTGGTAACTTCACTGGCCAAACGCCCCAACACTGCATTCTCAGCATCGATGATGAGCCATTCTTTCTCAACAGATTCTTTATTAGCCGAAATGGTTTTGTAACTTACCGTATCCACTTTTCTTCTCTAATTTAAAACCAAACGAATATAGTTTTCTAAAAAATGAGTGCAAAAATAGGATTAAATTTAGTGATATGCAATCTTCATCAAGAAAAATGGGCTTTATTACTTGATTGTTCGAGGGTTTCGTTTCATCGATCACCACTAATTTCTATATTTTGGCTCAGAACTTCGGGCTACACAAGATGATGATTCACTTTTATTATTTTGCTCGATTGGCAAAATCAGTGTTGTTACAAACTAGAGTGTAAAACTTGGCTTGTTTTTATCAGGTAAGCCCTGGCATCAGTTTCTGAACTGATGCCTCTAGATAGTGTCCAGTTTGCAACTGGACTCGTTTTGATAAAAACGAAATAATTACCTAGTCTTTGTTCTGACACGTTAAAAATAGCCTCTATGAACGCTTTTTTGAGTCGTAAAATCATTTTTACAAAATGAAACAAGTTGCAAACTTGTTCTTATCGTGTGATTTAAGTTTGGAAACTTAAACCAGTAAAATCCAACTTCAAAAGCGATGATATTCTCCTAAGAAATAATATACAAAGTACACTGATGTATGGCCCCAATTTTACACCCCAGTTACAAACTGTTGAAAACTTGATCAAAGCAATCTGCAAATTTTACCAATAGGACTATTGCCACTTAAGAAAGATTGCTCTATTGTGCTGCAACAAATCGCAAACCGACTAACTGGAACGCCTCGAAGCTAAACAATAGAACAATGTAGCCAAAAGCAACTACAACGTTTGCAAAAACGCACAAAGCTGCACCTCATTCATCAGGTAGCGCACTTCGTCGTACAACAATTGCAAACGGGCCTCCAGTTGTTGGGCAGTAGCCTTGGCCAAGGGTTTATAAGGTTTGGGGTACGTATTGAGCGGTTCTTCGGCCTCGAACACCAGCCGCTCAAGCCGAGCGTGAATGCTCTTTTGGAGTAACATCAATTGCATAGAATTAGGCGTAAGAATCACTACTTTTTGGGCACGAACTTCCGACCCATTCGATTTATGCGTATCTTGCATATCGTAGATATCTTGTATGTTTACAAAAGCCTCGGGGTAATGTTTTCCAGACGACTACCTCGGGGCATCTTTTTACCTAAAAAGACAGAACAAATATACCAACAATTGTTGGAAATAAAAAATTTTCACAACAATCATTTTACCTTCCCTATCCTGTGCAATTGTTCATAATCGCTGTGTTCATCCAAAATCCGCTTCATTTTTTTGGTAGATATATTTCGTGTCTTACTATAGAAAGTATGCTTTGCATCTCGCAAAGGCGTTTTTCGCTCGGTGGGCAAATCTGGGTAAATGTTTTCTAAAAACCACTCAAAGGCTTGAGCGATGGTTTGGAATTCGGGCATGTTGGGTTATTTTTGAGTTCTTGCAGTTTAGATGTTGTGAAAAAGGTAAAGTTAGGTATTTTTTTTAGACCTAATAGATTTCCAAAACCTGCCAAGTCTGAGGACGAAGTAAAAGTCATAAAATAGAAGGAACGTATTTTTTTCGATAAAATACTCTTTAGAGTTTTATTTCGATAGTAAATTTACTATTATTGTACTAAAAAGAGTATCCAGTGTTGATGTTAAAATGCAAATATTTTTGTCACGTAAGTATTTACTTGACTTTATTTTTTAACATTAAACATGAAGTACAATGCCGAAAACAGTGCCAGTAAAGCCGCACAGACGGTCGCCCAGAAGAGAAGACCCTGGGCCAAATCCTAGTTACCCAAAACCTGGTCCAAAAACAGTTCCCGTAAAACCGCATAGAAGGAAGCCACCTAAATAAGGAGGGACATAATAAAGGTATTCAGGATTATGTGTTGAATAATCCTGAATCACCCAACATACAACATAAGTCTACTAGCCGTTGTGTTGAAGCTTTTGTTGAGGTATCAACTGGCCAAAAAACAATGATTAAGAAACCAACCTAATGCTTAGTTTAGGATTGAGCCTGAATGATACAGGCCTCTGTTTTTTGATTAAATAATCTTTTTCTGTTCCCATCTTTAGCCAAGTATCCAACTGACTACTAGTCAACTTCAAAGTATCTTTCAATTCTTTTTTAGTGACAGACTTGTCCTTGAAATGTTCTAATAACTTTAATAAGAATAAATCAAAAAATGAGGCTTCCTGGATTTTAATCCGTAATTCCTCACGCTTTACTTCTGGAGCTATCTCCTCTTGAATGGCAATAGAAGGTGGTACTGAAAATAAATCAGGAGTGATCAAGGTCGGTTCTCTTTTTATCAATTTGGGTATATCCAGTTCACTCTTTAATGAGAATTTTTTTCCCCCTTTTTTTATAATAGCTATATTTCCTTGTTCCTGACTATCAACCACCCAAAGCGGTACCCAGGCTTTTTGTAGATTTTCTTTTGCCCCTTCCCAAGTTCCTCCCTTTACATCAGACTTCATCACGATGGTGGCAAAAGATTGAGTGTATATTAATTTATTTCTACCCATTGCGTTGCCACTATTGAAGCCTGCTTCAGGGTTGTAGGGAGAGAGTAAACATAAGCGGTTGTTAATGATGTGATTTCTAAATAATCCTGAAGTAGACTTTTTGATCAATGAGTCGGCTACATAGCCCAAAGAAAAACCTCCGCCCTCCAATGCACCTATCATGGCTGACTCATCTACTCCTCTAGCTCCTCCTGATACCACTCCATATCCTTTTTGACTAATTTGAAGTCCCAACTCCTTTGTTGCATTTAATTCTTCTTCGCTTGTTTTTCTTGAACCTACAACCCCAATATATTTTTGGTTTAAAAGTGCTATATTTCCTATCCCAAAGAATACAGGGGGACTCAGTTCTTTCAGCTTGTCTTTTACTTGCTTAGGAAAATGCTTATCTCCCCTGTTGATGACCCAGACTCCTGCCTTAGACCACTTATCAAGCGCCAGGGCAAGTGCTGCTTTTCTTTCCAATAAATATTTGATGCGCTCAATTGTAACCGTTTTATCCTGAAATTTATCTAATAATAAATCACTCTCTTGAGTTAAGAAATCTTCCGGGTTGATTGTTTTGGTTTGTAACCAACGAGCCAGACGATTCCATTCTGAAGTAGAGAGGGGCTTGAACGTTTTACTTGAGTTCTTAGCAAAATATGAGGTAAGCAATAATATCGTTTTTGTTCTCTCTGTAACCATATTTTTTTAATTAATTGATGTGGAGGTTAAAGTAGCTGGGTACACCATTCCACTACCAGCCTTTTTAAGCAACAGGGCGGCTATTGTAAGTGTCCAGCCAGAATCAATGGCATCATCAATAAGTAAAACTGGCTCATCAAGCCTCACCTGATCGTTGATTTCAAAAACACCATCTAAGTTTTTACATTGATGGTAGCTATTTTCTTGTTCTTTTTGTGGGGCAGTTTCTTCTTTTTTACTTATTACGCTAATAAATGAGATACCTAGCTTATCTGCAACTCTTTTTGCAAAAGAAGGTACCAAATCAGGATGTCTATGAGATGGAATGCACGTAACCCAAGTTGGAAATGGGTCAGGTTGCCACCTTTCAACGATCATTTCCACGAATGCTTCCACTAATTCATCTCTAAAGTAATTATTGTATTTGTCTTCAGCAACTATTTTTCCCCAGCCAGCATCTCCCCAACGAGACAAGGATTTACCCGTTGCTGCTTCAGATATTCTCCCCTTGAATCCATAGATTGATAAAGCATCGGATTGAATTTGCTTTTTGAGGTGGATGTCAAACTCTGAACGTTTTAAAAACACGGTGGCATTGATCCCTGATTGATGAGAAATATTTGTTGAGAGTTTATGTTTAGGGGCGCAATTGGCACATTTTCCACATTTGGATATTTTGATAGGATCATTTAAAGATGTTTGCAAATAATTCATCAGGCAAGTAGAAGAATCTATATATTGTTTTACTTCTTGCCATTCTTGCCTTCGTTGATTGATCAAGCGAGTAACCTTCCCAGTATCCATTTTAAAACTAGTCACAGTTCGTTGCCATTTACTCCCGATTTTGATTACTGGCGAAGTGTCTTCTACTTGAAGGTATTTCAATACTTGGCTTATTTGTCCATATCTTAAATTGAGGTGTTGTGTCAATTCTCGGATAGATAAACCTTCGCTTTCCTCAAGTTTTTCAAGAATAGCCGTAACGTTTTCTTCAGGAGGAAAAGAAGACTTCCTAAAATATTCCTGGATTTCATCATCTTCCTTGCCTGAGAGTAACACCCCATAAGCAGTGTCAATGGCTCGCCCAGCTCTGCCTACTTGCTGATAATAAGAAATAATAGAATCAGGTGCTTGGTAATGAATCACAAAACCCAAGTCAGGTTTGTCATAGCCCATTCCCAAAGCAGAGGTAGCTACTACCAACATGTTCGCCCCCTTCTATTTTATAAA
>CALDJV010000721.1 GCA_937899305.1 uncultured Cytophagaceae bacterium | reverse complement strand
AATAAGTATCCACAATTTTGGGTTGGGCATTTTCCGGATACAAAGCACCATACGTTTCTATGGCATCTATGGCCTCGGTAATTGCTTGTTGGCTATAATAATAATGATAAGCATTCAATACTAAATTGGGGTACCCCAGCAGCATTTCATCTACTCCGTGTCCATCCATCGACACTTTGATTCCATCCTGAGCCATTTGTTTATAAATGTCTCCCACAATAAATATAGGAGTACTGGCGATGTGGTCAAACTGGAGGGTAGCTTGCAAAAGTTTTTCTGGTAAATGCGCATAATCTGGCTCAATGTATTTGGCTTCTCCTCGAGTGTGGGCCACCACTTGTTGGGCAAAATGGGTCTCGTCCTGAGTAGTGCCTGGAAAAGTAGCCACATATGCTTTTTGCCAGTTTTCGGGAACCCTCACTGCATTCGTTTGGTCTTGCATCAGTTGGTGCAGCGTGCAATACACCGACGAGGAATCCAAACCACCACTTAGCGCTGAAGCCAACGATACATCACTGCGCATTCTTATTTGGCAAGCATCCCGAAAAATGGCTTGAAACTGACTTACCTGATCTTGATAATTGCCCGGTACCTCAGGAGTTTGCTCGGTAGTGTCCCACCATTTTTGTTGTTGCACTGCCTGCGAAGCATCTATTTTTAAATAGTGCCCTGGTAACAGTTGAAAAGTATTTTGGTAGATGGTATGCCCTACTCCCTCTAGTGACTCAATATTTTGTAGGTTAAGCCGCAAATGTTGGGGATGAATGGCCGGTTGGTAATCCTCAAGGTGTCTAAAAGCGGTCGTTTCGGAAGCAAAGGCAAATAGTTGCTGAGGTAGGTGTACATAGTACAAGGGCTTGATGCCAAAGCGATCTCGAGCCAGTAATAATTCTTTTTTTTGGGTATCCCAAATCGCCATTCCCCACATGCCATTCATTTTGGGCAAACAATCCACTCCCCATTCTTGATACGCTGCCAATATGACCTCGGTGTCGGTCTGACTTCGAAATCGATGTCCCAAACCTTCTAATTCCTGGCGCAATTCCACAAAATTGAATACTTCCCCATTATAAGTCAGCCAATAACGTTCATTGGCAAAACTCATGGGTTGTTGTCCTAGATGGCTCAAGTCCAAAATAGACAAACGACGGTGCCCCAAGCCAAGCGGCAACTGTTCATCGATGAAATAGCCACTCCCATCCGGGCCACGGTGCCTCAAACTATCCGTAAATCGCTGTAATACCGCGTGCTCTAAAGTTGATGCGTTGAACTTCCAAATACCTGCTATACCACACATAATGAATTAAAATTTGAGTCCGGCCCGTTCGCCTTCCGGTACATACTGTTGATACCAATCACAATCCTTTACAAAGTCAGTCCATTGGTTATATAATATGCTAGCCTCTTCAGATTCAGGAACGAAATGCTGCCTAAAAAAAGAAGGAGTATAATCATAGTCCAATTTTTCTCCCGAAATTAACTGTAAAATCTTTTCGCAAAAATATTTCACATCCAAATGTTGCTCCACATACGTTCTTCCTTGTTTGGCCAATTTTTCTCTTCTGGCATAGTCCGGTATCAGGTCTTTCAATTGCTGATAGACATTATCGGGGTCTACATCTATGATTGGACAATCGGCCGGATTATTCTGAGGGTATTTATCGTAGGCCATGTGCGACAACACCACACATCCGCTGGCCAGCCCCTCGGTAGATAGTTTACCTGTGCCTGGAAAAAGAAGTTGATCGACCAATATGTCGGCATCCTGGTACATTTGCAGGGCGGTTTTGTGGGTCACTCCTTCGATGAGTTTCAGTTCAAATTCAACGCCTTCTTTTTCTAATTGGTCAAGGGCTTGCAACAAATAATCAGAACCTTTGGCTTTTCGGTTAGAAGGTGCATGGGCAATGACGGGGCGCTGCTTTCTTTGAGAAGGATTTTCAATGATGTTCCCCGGGTTTACCATCATATTCCAACGATGATAAGGCCGTAGTGCCAACTGAGCCTGATCCAGGCGGCTAAAAATAAAATCCGCCTGTTTTTCAGCTGTTCTCAAAAATCGCAATCTCTGGGTCAGATCTTGAATTGTAAAACGGTCGGCCTGGTCGTACTCAGGTGGATACATCGAAAAGTGAACATACTCTTGCGCGCAGGCCTTGTGCCACCTTACGTCATCCCCAACAAATACATTGATGACTTTCTTGCCCATCTTTTTCAACGCAGCAATATCCTCATAATTAGGCTGAAAGGTATTCCATATAAATACAAATGTGCCACATTCTTTGACTGCCTTTCGCCAGATTCTATCTTCGGGTTTTAACCATCTTTCTTGAAGTTTTTTTTGTACAAAACGAGGCCTTACCCCACCAAACCAATAATGCTTCATTTGGGAAAAATCATAATCCACTTGATTGTGAATGATGTTCCCGGCGTGGTTTTGGTGAACGGCAGTGATGGCCTCCACTCCTAAGGCTGCAAAGGTATGCTTGATGTCTGATAGTATTGATGCAATGTTGGTCAATCCAACAAAAATTTTACTTTGGGTTTTGGTCATTTTGGTACACTGTTTCGGGTCTGGCTGGTTTTAAAAATCAGTCAGGCCAAAGGCGAGCTAAGAAGTCTTATTTTCTACCAGAATTTTTACTCCTTCGGCAAAAGAAGTCGTCGGCTTGGTGGCCAAACGGTGCATTTTTGAGGTATCTGCCATCAAATGTTGTACCTCTCCCTCGGCGTATTGAAACACTGCCTTCTGGTGGGTCACTTCTTGAATGATTTCTGCAATTTGCTTCAGAGAAAGTACTTCATGGCCTGCTATATTGATTTGATTGTACCCCGTTTTGGTGGTCAATGCCATCAAAGCGTTGGTCGCGTCTTCTACATAAATAGGATTTATTTTGAGCCCTTCTTCTCCTTGCAAGGTAATGGGCAGGCCTTGTTGTACCGAATTGATCAAACGGGGAATGAGCATATTTTGCTGCTGACGCTCGCCATACACAAAGAAAAAGCGCAATACATCGATGTCAAAGAATGATTGGTAGCTCTCTAATAACACTTCGGAAGACAGCTTGGTACCCAAATAGAACCCTAGCTGATTGTTAGACACAATCGCTGCTTCTTCGTCAAAAAGCTGATCTCCCTTGCCATACACTCCTCCTGACGAAGCATACATGAATTTGCTTACCCCAGCTTGGTGGGCATAGTCCAGCAGTTTCATGGTGCTTAGGGTGTTGGTATAAAACACTTGGCTTGCCTTGCCCGGAAAGTCTCTAAAGTGGGCCGATTGGGCAAGGTGAAGGATGAGGTCTACTTTTTCGGGCAATTGCTGGATGTCCCAATCACTAGAGAAATCAACCGCTACATGTTGGGTAATGTAGTTTGAAGGCTGGGTTTTCCCCAACGATATCACTTCGTATTTCTGGGCGAGTTTGGGAAGCAAACTTTGGCCTACCAAACCAGTAGCACCTGTAATCAGACATTTCTGCATATTTATTTGTTTAGTAGTTGGTAGTTTTTTTTTAGTCGATAGTCAATAGTTTTTTTAGTCCACGGTCGATAGTCAATAGTCCACAGTTTTTTAGTTAGTAGTTCGTAGTCAGTAGTTGGTAGCTTTTGCTTTCAAGTCTATTAGTTAAGTGAAAAATGAAAAACGTAAAGTGAAAAGTGGACGCTTCGCGCAACCATTTAACAATGCAACAATGAGCCGAAGGCGGAACAATTTAACAAATAGTCCACAACCGTACTTATAGATATTTTCAAACTTCTGTAATTCGTTTTTTATTTACTTAATAGTGCTTGATAAATCTCGATGTTTCGCTGGGCTAATTTATGATTATCGTGCAACTCTAGAATGCTAGAGCGGGCTATTTTTTGCTTTTGGGCAAGTGCCTCCGGATGAGAGATATAATATTCCAAAGTTTTTTCTAGATCATCCAAATCAGTAATAATCAAACCCGAATTCTCTAAGGCTTCCGTTCGAAACTCTTTCCTGATGTAGGTCACCGTCGGTACTCCAAAAAACATACTTTCTATTTGGGCATTGGCATAGTACCCCATCTTCATTTTTCCGATAGACAAATCCGCGTTTTGGTAGCTTGCCAAAGCTTCTTCGTAGCTGACTCCTTTCAGAAAGTTAAAATCTATGTTGAACCCCTTAGCCATCAAATTATCAATGGCCTTTTGGATCAACTCGGTGCCCTCTATCCCTGGGTGGTTGGTCACATGGACGATTTTAAAGGCTTCGTTGTCTTTAGTTTCTGGGGTTACCGTGGGAGCCAAGGCAGGCAGGTTATCAGAAATGGGGGCAAAAAACGGAAAATGTACCGCCCTGGAGTCAAAGTCGGTCAAGTCAGGGGTAGTGGCCAGGAAAAAGTCCCCGTACTTGCCCGTAACCCTTTGTTTATCAATCGATTTGGGACTGGAACAAATGCTCGCGTTATAATCACAATGATGGCAAATATTATGGATGGGATTGGGCTGAAGTATTTTGTTTTTTTCTTTGTCTCTCACCCTGCATCCCCGATAGTGTACTACTATTTTGCCTCCCGCTTTTTTGAAATACTTGAGTTCCCAACCAGTTTGGGTAAAGTGCTGCATAAAATGCAAATGGATGATTTCGTAGGTGGCTACTTTTTTCCAAAAAAAACGAAATTCTTGCCACAACCTTTGGTGGGGTTTGCCCTTGGCCATAAACACAAAGTCGCTTTTACCCCAAGTCTTATTAGGAGGCGAAATGGCCAAGTAATCGGCCTTGTAGCCTTCTTCACGAAGAATTTGGCAATAAATATAGGCGGTATGCACCATCAAGTTGACATGCAAAACCGACTTAGGGTGCTTTTTGGGGGGAGACCAGGTTTTGAACGTGCTCAAAATATTCACCCAAGCCAATACCACCCGATAACATACTTGATCGGTGAGGCGCCCAGTCAATACCTCATCCCGAAAATAATCCATTGACTTGATAAGGATAAAAAAAGGAAACAAAGGGATACGGTATGTTGGATGCAAGCAAATTGATTTGAATCTCCTATAAAGCGTTTTTATTCTGTTTAACATTTATATTCTAGATAGTTTATCAAACCAAAGCGTAAAAATAAATATAGCCCATACTTTTGCCGAAGAAACGGGCTTTTTTTCATAAAAATCATCCACCATTTTTTTGACCTCTTTGTACTTTAGATATTCGTAGGCTGGGTTTGATTCATTGTAGATTGTTTGGGTAATGATGCCCTTAAGTGGTTCAAAAATCCACTCAGTAATGGGAATGCCAAACCCTTGTTTGGGACGGTTCAAAAACTTGGCAGTAAAATAACTGGAGGCCTGTTTTTTTAGTATGTACTTCGTAATGATATCGTTTTGAGAATTACGAAGAATTTTCAGGTGAGAAGGCATCGTAAATGCCAGCTCAATCAAGGCATGATCTAGTAAAGGAACCCTGGTTTCCAACGAATGGGCCATAGACATACGGTCTACCTTGGTCAGGATGTCATCGTTGAGGTAGGTCGTAAAATCTTGCACCTGACAATGCGTAATGAAATCTTTGGAAAAAAATGTGGGTGCAGTTCCCTCCTCTTTGATCAGCGAGGAATGAAGCAAATTGGACCGTTCGAGTGCCGAAAACACAATGCGTTGGCTGTCGTGGGTTTGCTGCACTGGCCCTCCTATTCTTTGGTTGAGTAGCGGTTTGGTCAATGCATAAAACGGGTACAGGTAACGGTAAGAACGCGATTTTTTGAGTTGCTCGAGTTGGGTAAAGACCGCCGGGTAGGAATTGTAGCCCGCAAAGAGCTCGTCTCCACCATCACCCGTCAACACCATCTTTACGTGTTGGCTGGTCAGTTGTGAAACAAAAAAAGTAGGAATGAAAGAGGAATCAGCGAATGGTTCACCAAAATGCTTGAGAATGTTTTCTATAAATCCAGCCTCAAAAGTAGGCCGTACCGTTTCGGCAAAATGCTCGGTCCCAATGATGTTGGCCGCATCCAGGGCATAGGGCAACTCAGAATGTTGGTGTTCCTCAAATCCAATGGTAAAGGTTTTGACCGTTTGAGGCAAAAAATCAGCCATTTGAGCGGTGACCAAGCTAGAGTCTACTCCTCCACTCAAAAAAGCCCCAAACTTGACATCACTGCGGGTATAGATCTTGATGATGTCTTTCAGGGTAAAATCTAGTTGTTCTAGCCACGCTTGTTCCGAAAGTTTTTGCGCTTTCAGAGGCAGACTCCAGTAACGCTTTTGGGCAATTTGCTTGGTATTGAGGTCAATTTTCAAGTAATGGGCGGGAGGTAACTTAAAAATGTTTTGGTAAATGGTGTAAGGCGTAGGAATGTACAAGTACTTGAAATAATCCTCAATGACCGCGGTATTGATGGCTCGGGGAATGGCATCGATGTGGAGCAAGGGCGATAGTTCTGAGCAAAAATACAGTTTTTGTCCCTGTTGGGTATAAAACAAAGGCTTGATCCCGGCCCGATCTCTGACAATGAATACCTCTTTTTTTCGCTGGTCATAAATGGCAAAGGCAAACATTCCTCTGAATTTTTGGATACAGCCAATTCCCCATTCTTTAAACGCCTTGACGATGACCTCGGTATCTGAATTTGTCTTGAACTGGTGGCTTCCTTCTAGTTCTTTTCTGATCTCCAGGTAATTATAAATTTCTCCATTGAAAGACAACACCAGGTGTTCATCAATGAATGGTTGTTTCCCTCCCTCAATGTCTATGATGCTCAACCTACGGTGACCCAACCCAACAAATTGATCCAGGAATATGCCTTCGCCATCGGGCCCTCGATGCTCTAGCAAATCATTCATTCGCTGTATGTTGCTGCGCTTGATCTCCTGGTCGCCAAGCGTGATGATTCCATTAATGCCACACATATTATTTGCTGTCTATCAATTTGCTCTTTTTTTCATAAAAATAAAATCCTCGGCCGTACCCACTACCTCAAAGTATTTGTCCACAATTTGCGCGTCCTCGGCTATTTCACGGGTATATTTCTCCAACTCATGTTTTTTGGTAAAAATGTAGTCAATGTCATAATCACTGATAATCTTCTCAAAATCTTTAGAAGGCAATGGGTAATGGGCATATACCAGCATAAACTCTTCGATGGGAAGCTTTCGGGTATCTACATTGATGCCCAACGTTAAAATGGGGTGTTTGGTTCGGTACAACGCTTGCCAAAACTCAATGCCAATCGGCATCAGGTTTCCCGTAGGGTATTCGTTGATTTGTTCAAACAATGCAGCGGTTTTATTAAACTTGGCATTGATGACCTCATAACGCTGAAAGTATTTGTGTAGATAAAACAGGGCCGAGATCAAATAATATACGCCAAAAATAATCAGCAAGAAGGGCAAATCTTTGAACAGGATGAGGTCAACCGCTAAAAACAGGCTGGCAGGCAACGCATACTCGGCATACCTTTCGGCCTCGCCCAAAAACAAAAACCTTTTTATTTTGGTAAAAATATACATACACAACCCCGCCAACGCCCACACAATCATAAACAGCTCAATGGGATGGGTAGGTGGGTAAAAAATGTACAAGGGTAGTATAAAAAAGGGCGTAAATACGGCCACAAGCACATGCAAGAAATAAGATTCCTCAAAAAACCAGGAAGCGATTTTATACAAATCAAAACGGGTCCTCAAAATGTAAAAATGGTCTCGTAGGATCTTTTGATAGTCGGAGAAAGATTTATGGAAGTACTTATTGTTAAACAGCAGGATTTGTTGTAAATGAAAGAAGTAGAAATGGGAATAACGGTATTGCCCTTCCAGCACTTGAAAAGCGCGCCCAAAAGTGATGATATTACTCAATACAAAACTACTTATCAGAAATAAAATGTACTGGTAAGAGAAGAAAATGGTAAAAAACAAGGTGAAAAATACCAAGGCTTGTACCCCAAACTTTGAGTTTACAAACAACAAAGCACCCGCCAGTACACTCGCTGCCGCAAACCACCATTGCCCCGTAACGGTAAACAAGAAAAAAGTCAATATGTGGGAAAAATAAAGGGTTTGGGCCAATACCCGAGGGCTGCCATTGTACGCCCGAGGCCCCGAACCTAAACGAAGCAATGCCGGAGAAAAAGCATACAACCCGGCAAAATAATAAGGCAAGAGGGTAGGTAATTGATAGTACTCCACCATTGTTTGAGCAAAGAAAAAGAGCAGGACTACGCTCGCTGTATCAAACAACGCCCCAGTAAACCGCTCTACCCAAAAACGAACCGGACCAGGAAACAACGCCAAAAAATAATGATACAAAAACGGATAATCGTGTCGATGCGTCATCATGATTCGGGCTATTTTGGAAGGCACCACAAACCTGTTTTTCCTAATTTCACTGGCCACATACAGGTGTACAAAGGTGTCGTGTAAATAGTTATACTTTAAGATAAACCTGGGGTAAGCACGCAATCCAAAAGCGCAAACACTTAAAATAATGATAAAGACCATATAACAAGCTTTAAAATAGGTGGTATTTACGATGATGAATTGGGTTGATGAACAAGACTATAGAGAGTTTGAGCCAATTGAATGAGTAAGTCTTTCTCAGGAGCACTGTCATTGGGCAACACCCCATAACTATTCGTCTGGTGCTGGTCTTGATGTATGGGGTAATCTTTGCATACTTCCTGAAATACCGTACTTGCTTTTTGCCTTGCTTCCTCCGATGCCTCCGACTTCAAAGCCAAGTATACCCTTTTCTCGATGCCTTTGTCGGCGACCGAAAAAAACCACAACCCCATGACGTAGTCATTCAATTGCTCATTGGTAAACTCAAAAGATTGATACACTTGCACGCCATACCAAACTTCTCGTTGTTCCCATTGATAAAATCCCTTTTGGAAAGAGTAATTTCGGATGGGGTTTGTTTGAATAGAGGTGGTCAATTTTTGTAAAGCACCCACTGCCTCCTGAATGGTATGCTGGGTATGATGCAGGTACCGTTCCAACTCTGCCGATTGGTATTTTATAAAATTATCGGCCGTTTGGGCAATGTTTGCCTGGGCTTCTAATTTTTCTAAACGCGCCTGGAGAGCCGCCAGCGTTTGGTCAGTACTCAATCCTAGTCTTTGGCGTACTGTTTTGAATATTCGTTTGCGGGTAATTGGCTCACCATCTATACTTACCTCATCGAGTATCAAGAGTGCTTTGTCCCCACAAACTACTCCCCACTTCTGACCTTTGTCAAATTTCAGAATATGCCCAGGCACAGCATGGTACACTTCCAAAGGGTGTTTTTCTACGTGGGCACCCCAAATCACCAGTTTCTTGATTTTGCGGGCGTCGCGTACATCGCTAAAATAAGTATAAGCGCCCGGATACGGCTTGCCCGCGGCCCGTACCAGTTTCATAATGTCGGCCGCAGGTTGGTTCCAGTCAATGTCGCCATCCTCGGGGATTCTGGGGTAACAATAAGAGGCCTGCTCGTCGAGTTGAAGGATGGAAGAAAAATCATTGTTCAGTACTTTGGTCACGGCCTCCAGGGTAAGTCTCGCCCCTTCGGTTTGAAAAACATGAGACAATTGCTCCACCGTGGTGTCTGCATTCAAAGGAAACGTTTCTTGCAATATTACCGCGCCCGTGTCGAGTTTCCCTGCATCCATAAAATGAACCGTAATGCCTACTTCTTTTTCGTCGTTGAGAATGGCCCAATTAAAGCATGCGTTGCCCCGATACAAAGGCAATAAACCACTGTGGCAATTCAAGAAACCCAAGCGTGAAGTCTGAATCAGTTTTTGCCCGATGGTATTGGGCCAAAGCAAAGCCACCACCAAATCGCACTCGGTAGCTTGCAGTATACCTTCAAAGTGATCGGTGTTGATGGTCTTTTCGCAAAAATGATAATCTATCTTGTGATCTTTGGCAATTTGCTCAAAATCAGAGGGTTGGTATTTTGCCTCGGGCGAGCTTCCCGCCGAAATAATGACCGGCACCTCGATGGCCTCGTTGGCTAACAAACCTTGTAGTATCAGCATTCCCAGCTGATCCCTCCCTAAAAAAGCTACTTTGAACATGGTTTTGTATTCATTATTTTTTGACCGCAATAATTTCGTATACCCCTTCTTTGTTGTAGTAAGAGGCCTGGTAAAATGGTTTGATTGAAACTCCTTCATTCACCTGGTAGGTTCCTTCTGGTACCGAGGCAATGATATCAAAGTTGTGCTTTGTCAATTCATCCGTCAAATACTCACTCGGAATGAATAACTGCTTCTCGGGGTTTCTTTTATTTTCATAAAGGTATTGCAGGGTGTTTTCTATGGCATCGCCCGCCATTTGGCGCGCATCAAAACTGGCGCTGCTATTATGCTCATTGATGAGGTTATGCAAATACCACCCCAGGCCATTGGCACAAAGGTAAAGCTTGCCTTGTGGTTTCATTACTCGGGCAATTTCCTGTACTGATTTTTTCCAATCGGTAAAATAAATCACACTATAACAAAAAACCGCATCGAATGACTGATCTGGCAGTGGGATGTTTTCCAGCGAAGCCGACAAGGCCCGCACATTGGAAAGTTTTTGGTGCTCCACTACATTTTGCAACGTTTTTACGCGAATGTCGCTGTAGTCAAAGGCGGTTACCTGTTGGTTAAGCGAAGCCAAACCAAGAATCCATTGGCCAAAACCACAGCCGGCATCCAATACGTGGGCGTGGCTTTCAAACCCTATAGCTTTGAGCCTGTTTCTGTAAACCGTTTGGGGGGTATTCCAAACCCTGCCATAAAACTCCCCGTCAGCCCCCTCGAGTAGTTGGATGTTTTTACTGATGATTTCTTGTAAGCTCATGGGGTTGTTGTTTGAGAAATTCCTGGGTAATTTCGGACAAGGTATATGTCGGAACCTGATGTTGTTTGATCCACTCCAGCAATGCTACAAACATAGTACAGATGCCTTCAGAAGTGGTGTTCCGATGGTTTTTGCTCAGAATTTCGGGTTCCTGATAATGCACTTTGGCCGTTTCGTAATGTTCAAGGTGCTTGGTGTTCAAGAATAGGTGCATGGGGTGAAAGGTAATGATTTTCAACCCTGGTTGCTGAAGTTGGTCCAAGTTCCATTGCAAAGTCGCTTTGGAGGTACCCGATTTCTTACTCATGTCTAAATGAAAGTAGTCCATCCAATACATTGGAAGCTCTACAGTTGTGCTACCCAGCCAAAAGGGTCGAATGTTGCTCTGCAAATACATCATGTAATTGCTATCGTATTTCAACTCATACTTTTGATAGATGGTTCGCAATCGTTCAGTATAAAACAATGAATGCGAGCGGGTGCCCATGGCGTTGGGCACGTCCTGAAGGGATTTTTGGATGTGATCTTCAAAATTGAGGGTGGTAAAATTGGGATGAATCGCCAACTCATGGGATTGCAAATCTACCTGATACTTATTGGTCATAAACAAGGTAGCGGAAATACCATACTGATCTAAAATATCAAGGGCGTACTTCAAAATCTCATCCGGAACCCAATCGGTATCCATCGTTATACAGAAAATAGGTTCGCTTGACCAGCGATCTAAATTACCTTTCGTCATATTTTATAAAGCTTGTTTTAGGAACGTATATTACTTTTTAAGCGACGTAAAAGTCCTGAGCCAAGTCTCAAAACTCAAAAAAGACCAGATCAATAATCTTCGATTGTTTTTCCCTTCAAAGTGTTCGTTCATTAGCTTTTTGGCGGTATCGTATTGTATATAATCGTATATATGACTTTTTTTATCAAACAACAAATCCTTGATATAGTCAATGCTTTCCCCCTTGAACCAACTGGCATCGGGCGCCGAAAAACCTTGTTTGATGCCTTGTGCATAATTGATCGGTACATATTTTTCCATGGCCTTTCTTAGCATGATTTTGCCATCGTTGGTCTTCTCAAAGTATTTTTTGTACTTATTCACCACGGGTTCGTTTTCGTTGATGCGGGTGATTTCGCCCAGGTTTTTAAGCTTGTATTTCACCGGCATTTTCATTGCCAAATCTACCAAATCGTTGTCTAGAAATGGCACCCTGGTTTCCAGGCTATGTGCCATACTCAGTTTGTCTTCTACCACCAACAGTCCTTGTAAAAACGTCTTGATCTCGAAGTAAAGTGAGTAATTGATGTAATCTTCGGGGGCCGTCAAATGATTTAACTTGCCCTGCAATACCGATTTGAAAACATCCTTGGTAGGATGGGCCAGTATCTCAGGATAAATATCGGGATGGTAGAAAGTAGGCTTCATACTATCCGGAATGAGTCTTTGCCAATATTTGTAGTATTTTTCCAGGTAATCGTCATGGTTGCTGTTGACTACTGCCCGGTAGTATCGCCAAGGATAACCCGCAAACAATTCATCTCCTCCTGCTCCTGATAGTACCACTTTTACAAACTTACTGGCCAACCTTGAAACGTAAAAGTTGGGGTAACACTGCCCTACTTTCAAATCCTCGAGATGCCAAATAAGCTGTTTCATCACTCGCTCCATATCACCTGCTTTCATCACCACCTCATAGTGCTCAGTGCGATATTTGTAAGATAAAAACTCGGCTTTTTGTCGTTCATCAAAATTCAATTCCAACCCCGAAGCCGAAGACAAATCAAAACCTCCGGTAAAAGTACGAAGATTGCTAAAGTTTTGAGCGGCAACGCAAGTAATGGCCCCCGAATCAATCCCGCCACTCAAATAACTGCCCACTTCTACATCACTGATTAACTGACGATTGACCGCTTGCTCGAAGCATAGGTTTAGTTTTTCGAGGTATTCATCATAACTCAATGAAAAATCTTCCTCAAAATGAAAATCCCAATATTGTTGCTTGGTAAAAGATCCATTATTTCCCAACTCAATACTGATCCAATGCCCATTGGGCAAAATCTTAATATCATTGAATAAAGTAAGGTCAGAAAATATATTTTGGAAAGAAAAATATTCGTTGAGCGCAGGTGTAGAAACCCGCACCTCTACTTGGGGGTGTTGAATGATTGATTTGATCTCTGAACCAAACAAGAAAACGCCATCTTTGAAGTAGTAGTACAACGGTTTTACTCCAAAACGATCTCTGGCCAGAAAAAGCTTGTTTTTTCGGTTATCCCAAATTGCAAAAGCAAACATCCCATTGAGCTTGTTGAGGCAAGCTTCTCCCCATTCTTCGTAGGCTTTTAACAATACCTCGGTATCGGTCTTGGAACGAAAACGGTGGCCTTTGGCTTCCAGCTCGATTCGGATGTTTTGAAAATTGTAAATCTCCCCATTATAGGTAATAATGAGGCTCCCATCCTCATTTTGCCGGGGCTGATGCCCAGAAGGCGACAAATCAATGATCGCCAAACGCCGATGACCAAAACCTACAAAAGAATTGGTCCAAAAACCTTCTCCATCAGGCCCTCTATGTTCTACAATATTGGTCATCTCTCTTAGAATATTGATAGAGACAGGACTCCCATTGGTATTGAATATGCCCGTAATTCCACACATTTTCTTAGTGATTATGAAGTTAAAGATGATGCAGGAACAAGATTGCTACCTGATTCTAAAACACTTTTTTTGCAACGCAAGCTAGGATAAATTATGATTTTGGCGAAGTAAATATTGAGTTATTCAAGGTTGCTTAGTAACGCTTTCAAAATAAGTGTCCGATTTAGTCATATGCATGAATTGTTGGGTGAGGCATTTTTTGCGCCCATAGCAGCGCTACGGGCAATAAAAATAACGAAGCCCAGCAGTTCAGGCAGTAGAGAAAAACCGACAGTTATTGCGAACGGGTTACTTAATTTGACAGCCTTGCCCAAACAAGTATTGGTTTTCAGTCCTGATGGGTTTTAACACCAGTTACAATCCAAGCAACCCACCCATCAAATGCTTACACTGTCTATCTTGTACACCTTTTGTTTTTTAATTTTGGTATTTTCATACAATATTTCCCGACAAAGGATATGTACTTTTTTTACTTGCGTATCAAACTTGAACTTATTCTTGACCTGAAGCTGAATATGCTCAATGGGACCATAAGTAGGTCGATGAATGTCTTGGTTGAAGTTTTTGAAATACTGCTTTAAAAACAGTTTCAGCATTTTCAGTTTACGTTCCTGATACCTCTTGGCCCCACTCTTTTGTTTGTACGCCTCCAATTCTTTGATATTCATTTTTTCCAGCTTTTTGGTCTCCTTAGGGTCCGTAGAGTAAGGGTATATGACTCTTTGATCCAATAAATCCCAGTTATGGCTATACGAAAAATAAAGATCAAAAGGAGCCATGTCTTGTCCCGAAACTTTATGCCTGGTACCCTTGGTGGTTTCTACCTCGATGTAGTATTCAGACAAACTAGGATTGGAATACCATCCTAACCTTGGATAACTCTGAGGAAAGGAATAACTAAAAAGCACCACCGTAGCAATGGCCACCCAAGATTCCTTTTTTTGGAAGGTAAACTTCTCGGATGAAATGAGGTAAATGGCCAAAATGATGTTGGTGACGATCCACTTCCAGAACAAAATGGAGGAGAGCAAAAAGATACCTGAATTGAGCGTGATAAAGATGAATAAAATGGTAATGCTGATCTTCTTCTTGAAGAATAAACCCAACCCAAGAAACTCGATCAGAAAGGCAAAGAATAAGAACACTGCCCCGTATTTGCTGAAAAAATCTATCCAGTAGGCCTTGAGTTCCGGCGAAAAGTTAAGGTTCCACTCCGCATCAAAGTACTTCACTAAGGCCAGGTCAAACTTTTCTACCAGAAACCAATCCAGTGGGTTGTCGCTGATGAGCACCTTCATCATAAAAGGCGCAAAATAGTTGCTGGCCACCACCACAAAACAGGAAATGAGCCATAGGTTTCTAAAACTAATTAGTTGTGGTTGGTGATATTGAGTAAATTTGAAATGCTGTCTGATTTGTTCTACCAAGGCCACCACAAAACTGACAAATAAGAAGTCTATCGCAAGTAGCTTGTCTACCATGGAGTACTCGGCCAATGGAAATGCAAAAGAGCTGAACAACAAAAAGAGTACTGGGAAGTAAAACAGAAAAGCCAGTGGTGAATAAAAGATCAATAAATTGAATACCACCAACAAGACTCTGTCCCATAAGTACACTTCATTTGTAAACAAATTGAACGAGGAAAAAGCATTATTATAAGTAAAAATGGCGGCAACGAGGGTGATGACTACACGAATTTTGATATCTGCCCCAATGCTTTTCCAGGAATGGTACTTCCTGAGCAGAAAAACAAGGACCACGCAAGCAAACAAATAGATGAGGGTAATTTTGGTATACTGGCTAAAAACTCCCAAGACAAGCGAGCTCTTGGTATACATGCTGTTCAATTGCTTGGCGGCTTCCAAAGAACCTTGCCCCAGCAACAACCGGGAATTGAAGGAGGCCATGTTTACACTAAAATGATAACAGAACAGGTAAGCGTAATTTGCCAAAAAAAACACGATTGGAATGAATAATATCGCGTGGTATTTTATCAGATTTTTTTTCATTCAATTACCCTTTTATGTTTAGGTCAATGGCCTTCCTTCGGCACAATGTCATTCACTTAAAAACTATCGTGATAAAAATGAATGTCGAATAACCTTCACTGGTTTAAGTTTGCGAACTTAAACCACATGATCAAAACAAGTTTGCAACTTGTTTCATTTTGTAAAAATGACTTGATGACTCAAAAAAGCATTCATAGAGGCCATTTTTGAGGCCTTAGTAAAACGGAATAAATAAACTAATCCAAATTTAGTGCAATACCTTGGCAC
>CALDJV010000720.1 GCA_937899305.1 uncultured Cytophagaceae bacterium | reverse complement strand
TAGCCAAGCGGCTATAAAATAACCTGGTGAGATGGACTTGGCCGAATGGATACGAAGTAGTTGATAACTCTTTGGGAACTGAAATAACAGTAGAAGCTCAGGTATTTAAATTTAGTATGCCTTCTGAAATACCTAAAGGAATTCAACAAAACCCTAATCAATTAATACACACTTTCACCGATTTTTCAACCCTAAAAATGCAAGATTCTACGCAAGCGTATGGTCCTATAAGCAATACCAAGTTTAGAACATCTGCATTGTTCACATCCATTGACACTTCTACCGCCCAGAAAGCATACGCTGTGACAGGAGGTACAGCATTTATTCAAGAAGTAAATGGTTTCGGCTTGGTTAACTTGGTTTTAAAGCCTGATGAACAACCTATCATCAACGGTATTAGTGTGAAGTATTTTGTGTATCGAGGATTAAAGAAAAGCTCTTTTCTATCAACTAATGGTGAAATACTACCCAAAGCTGAAGTAGGAGGTAATGATCTCCTAAAAAGAATGTGGCAGGTAAAAGATGAATTGAATCAGCAAAAAAACGAGAATCAAGTCTTGGTTCGAGGTGATATAGGCCTAGCTACTGACACTACCAGTCAGCCATCAACTGAAACTATTGATAATGTTTTTGCCAAACACACCTTCTCCCCTATTCTAGAGGGGTGGCAATTAGGTGAATTCGAAACAATACCCTTAGAACAAGGAGGGGTAAATACATTAGGGCAATTTGGGCTTACAGTAATAACAGATTATCCAGGATATCATAACACTTTAGCTGAAATCAGAGTCTTGGATCATACTTTATCAGTACCAGAGTTTACTGGCAATTCTAATAATTCGTTAGGCGAATTTGATAAATTATATGATCGTGAGAAAGCACTAAGTTACATAGATCTGGCAGCTTATTATGGTTTATTTTACAATTTCAAAATTCAAAACCATACAAACAATAACATTCAAAGTATTCAGGGATCAGCTATTAAATCTTTAATCATTGATAAGTTTGCAACTAAAAATAATATCTATATCGATATCAGGAATAACCTTGGTGCTTCTCTCAACTTATACAAAACTTACCGGCCAACAGGAAATAGTGCAAAAATCACCTTAAACGGAAATAATTTACCTTATCAGTATAATACCTGGCCTATCATAAAACTGGAAATAGTTAATAATTCATTAGATGAAATCAAATGCCAGTTACCAGTAGGCGATAATGACGACCCTATTTTATATTTAGTATCGGGAGAATATGAATCAGAAGATCAGAAATTTAAAATACTCACCGCAGAATCTGATAACACAAGTGAGTTTAAACTAAAAGTTCCTAATAAAGATGGAAACATTTTTCCTTTTTACTTCAAAATAAATTACAACAGACGCCACCGTTTTTTGGAAAAAGCTGATAATCCTGATACAAGCAGGATGAATAAGATGAGTAAGTTTGATAATATATTTCCTTTCAATCAGATATTAATAGAGACTGTAACTTCTGCAACTGTTTGGAATTCTACCAGTCAATTAAAGTACCTAGGTAATACATCAATCGATGAAGGAAAAGATTTTAATCTACAACTAGGTGTAGTTAAAGATATCATAGGAGAAACTGTTTATGGCTTTGTAAAACTACCCATTGAGAAGGCAGGAAATGATAACTATCAAACAGCCTCTTACCCTTTAGGATTAGATGGTGGTATACAACAAGTTAAGACATTTTTACAATACCTGGATACCCTTAAGTTCTTGAATTCAATGGATGTAATCGAGACAAATGATACAGAAGTAGTTAATGTTATTCAGTTCCATACTGAAGGTGCAAATACAATTTTACAAGAAGATATCCAAAATCTATATTCCATTTCTTACACTTATGATGAAGCTACCAAGCTGACTCAAGCAGCCAGCAGTTTTGTTCAAGGTTATCCTATATATTTTGTATTCCAGGAGGCAATATTTGAAGAAGGTGTAACCAACAAATTTCAACTGGCCCTACAGGGTATTGAGTTGAGTGACAATGTCTATAAAACCAAAATTGTTACTCCTAGTGAACCCATTTGGTGTTATGCCTATGACCACACTAGTAATAGTTTTTTCTCAAGTGCATATGCTTCTGCCTTCAAAGATATTATTGAAGGGTAAATTCCTACACTGCCAGGTAAGTATTGCCTGGCTTCCATTTCACAATGAATAAGAGATTTAACCAAGAAATCACATGTTACCACAACAATATAAACCAACACTAAGGGATATTGTAAATCTAGATTTTATTCCCTCTAGCCTAAGTTTTGTAGTCGAGCCACTTCAAAAGTTACTAGATCAGTTTTATTATTACAATTTTACCCGACATACTTCACCTAATCGCACCACCGCTTCTTACAATTTAGATATCTTTTATTACAAAGAATTGGAGTTGTTTGAAATCCCTGGTACTGGTATGGGTGTATCATTAAATCCTCCCGAATCTACTGATGTTTTCAGTGGGTCGAAATTTGAAGTCAGTTTGTTTTATAGATGGCAATTACTGAAATATATTCAATCTCCTGCCATCTCTTCTTTTGATTTCACCCCCAAAAGTTTTTTGCTTTTGATTGTGGAAATGCTAGGGCTTAATTATGAAAACTTGATCATAGAAACAGTCCAGAATTTCCACGAAAGTCAAGATCAAACGCCTTTAGATTTGTTTGTAGCCAACTACAATAGTATTTATTCGGCCAACATAGCCAACTATGATGATGTGCATGATGTATTGAGTCAAATCAGGGTTGAGAGAGATTTTGTAGATGTGTTGGTAGACAATTATCTAAGCTCGCTTGATGAACTGGCCACTTTGGTAAAAAACTTTTTGGGTGAGGTAAAGGCAATAGATATCAAAGACATCTTGGTACCCGAATTGGCTTTTTCCATTAATAATATCAACTTGGGCATCAAACTTCCTAGAAAAGTTTTCACACCAGTTGACGACAATAATGAACCTCTTGATGATCCTGAAAAATCATCCTATGTTATTTTCAATGCAGGTAGTCTTCACTTCTCAACATTTGAAGGACTTGTCTTCGAGAAAGCTGCCACCTTTGACTTCCAACGCTCTGAGATTTCAAACATTGGAATCATTGTAGAGATCCAAAAGTTAAAATTAGACTTAAGCGAGAAAACCAATATTCCAGAAGCCGATTTAGATAATCGTTCACCAAATTTTAAAGGTTTTTTTGTAGAAGAAACTACTTGCTACCTCCCCCCCAAATGGTTCAAAAAAGAAACCGAACAAACCATTACCATCATTGGGGAAGATTTATTGGTTGGAACTGGAGGAATGTCAGGTACCATTACCTTGAGGGCTACCGAGGCGCGAGACGAACAAGGTGTGGTTACTGATTATTACTCAGAATACTTTCAATTCAACTACCCGATAAAAACAGTTTCTGAAGGCGTGGAAACCCAAATCCCGGCTTACGCTGAGTTATTGGCTTAAATCAACAATCTGGACACCAATCAATCGCTGCATTTCAAGTATCCCATTCAGGTAACCGCAGGGAGCCAAAGCATCACTTTGGAAAGTGAATCTGATTATAAGGATTTGTTGCGCCGTATTGACCCCAACAAATTTATGTGGTTTCAGCTGGGTAGCAACCCAAGCAAAGCCTGGCGGGTTGGGTTCAATTATTTTGACCTTACTTTATCACGGGGCCAGGTCACCGAATCCAACCTCAAAGCCCGTTTAGAAATCCCCAAACTCAAAAAGAAAGATAATCAAAAAGCCATCATCGATTTAGACGGGCATTGGTACAGCAACGAAGATTTTTCATTGACTGCTTCCTTTTTACCCAGCGGATTTCCTTTAAAACTATTCAACTTCTTGACTATCAATTTCTTGTCAGCGGAGTTGGGCAAGGCAGATGACCGATTTTTTCTGGGTACTTCCTGCGAAATCTGGTTTGAAAACGACGTCATGAATAAAATCATTGGCGATCAGAAAATTATATTACCCAACCTACGCATCTACGAAGACGGCAGTTTAGAAATAGCGGGAGGCAACGCCTTCATTCCTACCAATATTACCCTCAATCTCGGCCCGGTAGAAGTGGCCGTGACTGGAATTCACTTTGGTTCCCACCAACAAGAACACAACGGGGTAATGCGCAAATACAACTATTGGGGATTTGATGGGGCCATTAGCCTGGACCCACTCGGGATTGATGCTCGAGGCGAAGGCATCAAATATTACTATACCAACGACAACGAAGAACACCTTGATCCGGACGGAAATCCTACGGGAGATTCATTCTTACGGATTCAAACCATTGAGGTAGACTTGGTCATTCCGGGAGATGCCAAACCAGATGCTGCCACTGCCATCATCCACGGGATGCTCTCTATTCCCGAACCTGGAGCCTCACCCGAATATTTGGGCGAAGTTTCGGTTAAATTGCCCCAGTCGGGTATTGCGGGCGGAGCCGCCATGCGTTTGCAACCTCGCCATCCGGCATTTTTGCTGGATGCTTACGTAGATTTGCCCGCTCCTATTCCAGTAGGACCTTTGGGCATTTATGGTTTCCGGGGATTGCTGGGTTTTAGGTACGTAGCCGAAAAAGAAGCGGTTGGTTTGGTGCCTGGTGAAGATACCTGGTACGATTACTACACCCATCCCCCTCGGGGCATCCACGCTACCAAATTTAGTGGACCCGAAAAAACCGCTGATTACAGTTTCCCCTTCTCCATTGGGGCCGGTGCGGTATTGGGCACCAGCTTCGACAGCGGCATTAGTATTTCGGTACGCACTATGATGCTTTTATCATTGCCTTCGCTGTTTTTGATTGAAGGACGGGCCAGTTTGTTGAGTGCTCGTCTGGGCTTGACCGACGAGCGAGAGCCTCCCTTCTTTGCGTTCATTGCCTGGGGCGATCGATCCATTGAGATGGGCATGGGGGCCGACTTCAAACTCCCTCAAAACAACGGGGAAATACTTGAACTGTACGCCGAAGCTCAAGCTGCTTTCTTCTTCGATAATCCTTCTCATTGGTACATCAATTTGGGTACTCAAGAAAACCCCAACACCGCCAAGGTACTTAGCCTATTCAACGCTCAATCTTATTTAATGATTTCGGCTCAAGGCATCCAGGCTGGATCTCGGACCGAACTAGACCTCAATCAACGCTTTGGGCCTGCCAAAGTGCGTTTGTACGCCTATATAGAACTCGGAGGCTTCATCAGTTTTGAGCGCTTCCAGTTGGGGGGATACATCAAACTCGGCGGAATGATTGATGTAGACATTTGGATCATTGGGGTAAGTCTGGAGCTGAATACCATTTTGTCGGCTGAAGCTGCTGAGCCGTTCTTGCTCTACGCTGAATTGCAGGTAAAGGCTTGTGTAAAGATTATTTTCAAGAAGGTATGCAAAAGCTTCAAAGTCAAGCTCAAATGGGAGAAAAATGGCAGTTTGCCCCGCACCCCCATTGCTCCTTTGCCTCACTCGAGTGATGATGGCCAAACCGACCGTACCCAAGAGTTGGTAAAAGGAGTGCATATGCTTACCAACGAAGCCTTTGCTTTAGACTATTTGGGACTCGATCTATCTACCGAACCATCCATTGCTGACATTACCAAGGTAATTCCACTAGATACCTACATCGATATCAAAACCGTAAAAGGCTTGATTCCAGGGGCCGTTTCAGATAAAATTGGGGGGCATACTGGTGGGGCAGCCGGATATACTGACCTCATTCCTCCTCAAAAAGTAATTGCCGGGAGAGAACTTCGCCAGGAAAAACACAAATACTCGATCGAGGCAATTGGAATCAAAGCTTGGGATGGAAACCAATGGGTCAATTATCACCCCTTTGAAGCATTGGTAGAAGATGCCGAACGTGCCAATGTACGCGACCTCAAAATTGGGTATTGGCAGCGTTCCGAAGAACAATACAATGCCATTCGTTTGTTAGCCACAACTCCCTTTAGCTTTACCGAAGCCAGCGAACCAGGCTGGTTTATCCCCGAACAATACGGGATCACGCCTTCAGAATTGTTTTGTGAAAGTCCTGCAGCGGGTGATGGTTGTTCCAATGTACTTGACAAGGATCAAGGTATTACATACGAGGTGCCTACTCCTTACACTAGCCATTATATCAATGGGGCTTATTTTAGCCTTGAGAAAAGCCCCCTTACCGATGGGGTCACGGTAAAACAGCCTTATGTCTTACCATCTCGTTTCAAGACCGTTGGGTTGTATGTAGGTACCAGTTACAACCGAGGCATTGGGTTTCACCCCAACGATCAACTCGTGATTGTTTTACCTGGTCCCTCCATCAGGACCAGCCTCAAAATACTCACCTGGTTTTGGTTTGATAGTGAAGAAGCCCCCGAACAATTTAACCCCTATGACTGGCGGGCCAATGTCATTTATCATCATGCCGATGGCACTACCCATACTCAAGTCGTTCACGCAGACTCCGAAGTATTTTCCCTTTATCAGGAAATCAATTTAGAATACCAAACCACTCCCAATGCGGCCATCACCAAAATTGTGATACAACATAATCCCGCATTTGCAAGTAGTTTTATGGAGACCTTTTTTCAGGAAGTTTGCTGGCTGAGCATGGAAGATTATGAATATAATCAAACGATTCCGGGACAAGATGCAGTAGAGGCCGAACAACAGGCCTTACGAGCTGGGGCTGAAAAAACCATTCAACCCATTTGGCGCCCCAACACTCATTATTACATTCACTTTGCTCTGAAAGATGAAGTAGACAATGGGGCAAAATCCCAAACCTTTGATTATTACTACGGTTTTAAAACCGCAGGACCAGTGGGGCACTTCCACAATGCACCCGGAGTAACTTATGGGAATGAATATGCTTCGGATGGATCAATTGAAAATCGGAAAAACGGACAGCTTAAAAACGCGGACAAATATCCGCTTACATCATTGCGTCAATACATTGACTACAATCGATCTTATCCCAATGCGGATGGCAGCTTGCTACAGGCCAAACCCCTATTTTATGCCAACGGACAATGTAACATCAATATTTACTTTAGTCGCCCTTTGGCCTATCACATGCTCTCTGACTGGCCCGCTTACGGCGATTTACCTTCTATTGTTGGGGAGCTCAATATGGCTATCAAAGATCCGGTAAGCAATGTCATCATTCCTTATCCACTTCCGGTAAATTATCAGGAAGAAACGGTGCCTACTCCTGCGCCCCAAGAGGGCGACGAGGTGTGGCAAAACGATCAAGACCCGAGAATTCCTTTGAGTTTGCAGGCCTTGAACCAAATGATTGACCATATCAACGACAACAACGATTTTATCCAGTGTCAGCTTACATTGGGGGCACCTATCAAGCCCGCCAGCAAAGCCTATGCGGTCAATCTCACCAACTTAAAACCTCGCAAGCTATACACGGCACTGTTGTACAATGCCTTTGATCAAGATGATTCCCGCTCACTGGAAGCAGCCGAAAACACCCTGGTACATCAGTTTGTATTTCAGACCTCACGTTATGCTCATTTCGAGGAACAGGTAAAAAGCTACATCTTACAGGAACTGGATCAGGATGGTCAAGTGGTGGACTCCCGTCAAGCAGTGTTTGACTTGACGGTGCCTCTGGATGCTTCAGCCATTGATACCGCATTTGCCTTGGTAAATGGAGATTCTACTGCGGGAGGCAACGATTTGGTGACCCAATATCCACAAGTGTTTGAACGCGTCATTGAAGGTGTGTTGGGATTACCTACCATTGATCCTGCCCAAACTACCGAGTTCAATCTCATTAAGGATAGTAACACAGGAGATATCATTGCAATTCTGATTCGTAACCCAGAGCCTTTTAACATTCCTAAGATTCCGATCGAGGACATGAAACGCTTGTATCACGCTGATGGTAGCATCGAGCAAGAAGGTACCATTGAGGTCATGGTGAATGCGACCACCGTGGATGAAAATTACCAGGTACTGTATTCTAAAGATTATGCTCAGGCATTGGTGATGTACAATGACGCTCATAACCACAAGAAAATAACCGCAACCTCGCTCAATTTTCAATTCTTGTACAAAACCTGGGATGGCGCTGCCTACGTGGCAGACAAGCAAGATCCTTTTAAAACCATTTATGTAGAAAACATTCAATTGAACTAATCAGCATCTCATGACTTTTTTTAATAATTATAAAAAAACAACCAACAGCGTATTTCTTGACGCTACTCAAATAGGTGATTTTATTTATGCCATTGGTAAGGCACTCGTTGGGGGCAAGTACCAGGGGCTCATCCTCAAAGTTGATCTCAACGGCCGGGTATTGTGGGAGAAAGTATACGCTCCCACTGATGGTGCCTCGTTACAGTTCGAGAAAGTAGTCGCATTTTCGAATGGAGATTTGTTTGTAGCGGGGGCAGCGGGCACTTCATCTCAGAAGGTGCTCCTGACCAGAATCACTGCTGATGGCCGGACATTATGGCAAAAATACACTGGCGTTTCCACTTTCAGTGCCTACCACATCAAAGGAGTACATCTGGTCAATGGATCACAAGATAAATTTTATGTAGTCATCGGAACCAATGGCTCAACTACAGGAGGGGGCAAATCGCTTGGCAAAGAAAACATTGGTTTGGCTGCTCCCGAAGGATTAGAAGGCGGTAAAACTATCCAGGGAAAGTCAGTAGGCATTGGACTCGGTGGACCTGGTGGCGGTGGGCTTGGAGGACCTGTTGGTGGCTCAGGAATTAATCCTAACTGGAAGTATACCGAGTTATTGCTCATTTCTGACAGCGGCACCCTACTCTCTCAATCAGGGTTCAATTCACATGATATTTTTGGTACTGCCTCGGATGGCAACCAATTGCTTTTGTGTGGCAGTGCTACCAGTAATAATAACATTGTAGGGGGCTGTTTTGTGTTTGATCAACGGTTTCAACTCGTCAACAAGTTTGCGATTGCTCCTCAGCAAACCGTTTCCAAAAGTGTACTACTCAATGTGGCTTTTCAGGGGCGAAACCTGATCTTACAAGGAGGGATGCAGGATCAGCAACGCCAAGAGTACAACTTTATGGCGGTCATTCCAATGCCTAACAATCCCACCTCGGGCAGTTTCCCAGGTAAGATTTTACCCTCCGGCCGACCAGGACAAATGATCCCTACAACCAACGGGATATACTTCAATTTTGTAACTGATACCCTACCCAATGGGGATGTCAGCAACCTTTTTTATAAACTGGATGAACGAAGCAACACCCTGCGGGGACAACAAATAAACCTACCCACTACCCTTTCCCTCCAACAAGTCAACGAACAGAATGCCATACTACATGGTAGTGATGCTTCATTGCTGTCGTTGGATACGAGCTTCAATAGTTGTAAAAGTACCAACCCACATGCTAGCGAAGCACTCAACACCAATTTACGGTTTGCATCCACTACCGATTATAACCTTCTATCAGTTCAGTTCTTGCTAAGCAATACTGCGTTGCAAGTACAAAATATGGCTTCTCAGGTAGACGAAATTTGTCCTTCTACTGGTGGAGGCAATGATGGTGTTGAAATCAATGACCTCACGGTGCTCCAGTCGTCTTATCTTCACCTACAGGCAGCAGGTTCTACCGGCCAAGACAGTACCCGTGGGATCCATTTGCGATGGCTGTTTCGCGATGTATTGGGAGACAAGCACTTGCCCAAGGGAGACGCAGCGCTTACTACGCACAATTTCAATAAACCCAATGATGTCGTACGTTTGTATCGCGCTCCCTATCAAAAAATTGTTACTACTTTGTCTTTCACCGAGGTGCCCGACGAAATAGACGATGCCAACGCTACTTGGATCTACCGTTACCCTGGCAATCGCGAACTGTATGTATATTTCCGTAACACCAGCAAATACAACGAACTACGTGCTAACAATGCCTTGGCTTCTGGACAATACGTCTCAGCATTTGTGAACAATTATGGGGGGAATGTCATCGAGGTTGAAAATAAAAAGGAGCAGTTTTTTGCGGTAGAGTTTACCATAGATGAAGACGAAGATGTATCTCGCTTGCTGGCCGAAACCCTTTCGATAGAAGACAACGAACTGGTCACTACAAAAGCAGTATCGGCACGCAATGCCTTTACTTTTGGCATAGATACCGAACTACGGCTCACCTGTGAAAACGGCCGCAGTGTACGCTTGAAGTCTGAAGGAGCTACATTAGAAGCCATTCGCTTTGAGTTTTACCACGATCTGATTGCCCATGGCATTACCAATAACAGCTGGCAAAAAATAGGTGATTATGCCCTTACTGTAGAAGATCAGATTGCTTTTGAACGCCTGGAGCCTACTCCAGGGACAGTACACCAAGTCTGGAAGCGCTACCAGGACGATGCATACGTCAATGTAAACAACTACCAGGATAAATGGAAGCGCAATACCGAATCCTGGGATCGGAACATCAAGCAAGTGGTGAGTCAATACCTCAAATTGAGCAATCAGGCCGATAACCCCACCGCCACCCAACAAGTGAGCTTGGACGATGGTGGAGATCTGGAAGTATCTAACCTAGATTTGCTCAACCTGGCTTCCTATGATTATCATATTGCGCGCATGCTCGGCTTGGGGTGCTTAGATACGGATGCTGGCATCATGACTGGCTCCTATGTGTACATCATCAGTTATACTACGCTGGGTGACTTAGAGGATGGCCAGGGTGCACGTGAATTACAGCACCTCACGATGAGTTTACCCACTACCATTCAAGATCAACGCCTGCCTTTGCCTGTGCATCTGAGAGACGTCGTACCGGGCGCCTTTTTTGGCAGTGAAAACAATGGACAAAAACTCACTGATGAGGAAGGATATACCCAAACTGGGGAAAGTCGCTATGTATCTATATATGCTCAAGAACAACCTCAAGATTTTATTGAAGCCTCTTTTTACCAAAGTAGTGATGAGTTTTCGGCTGCTGATTATACCAGCCCAATATACGCAGGTTTGGAATATGGAACCCGCTCTGGCCAGTGGATCAAACCAGAGTTGGCTCATGACAGTGCTTACAAAAACGTGGCCGCCAATGGGCTCACCAATTATGCCGAGACTCGCCCATTGCAATTGCCCACACTCAGTCAAGCATTGTTTGTACATCGACAAACCACCAGTGGTACCCATTATTATCGGGCTTATGGCATCAATGTATTTTCTAGAGCCACTGCAAGCAACGAAGTAAAATCTATTGTCACCACGATTAAACCCAAAACCAATCTATTACCGCCTTCGGAGGTCAATACTTTACTCATTCGGCTCGAACGCCCGCTGTTGTTGACCTCAGAATCGGAGCAAATGCGTTTGCAAGCCATTGGTGGTCATGACAAAACCTTGATTCGCCTCACTTTTGATTATCATACCTATCAGGATTTGATTACGCGGTCGGTCCCGTCAGATGCTTCTTTGAGCAACAGTGAATTGTTGAATGGCAACACGGTATATCCAGATAGTCAGGAGGTTTTTGCTCACCAAGCCGAAGTTTTCTTTCGTAACCAAGTGCCCCATCAAATTAGCGGAAAAGTAACTAAAGTAGAGGATCACCCCACCAATGAACTACTCTCAATCGTAAGCGTGGATGATTACTACATGGCCAGTGTGGGCAAAACTTTGTCACCTCAAGTCGCCCCTGGAACTGAGGGGAATTATATCGGCGGTACTTTTGCCCTGGGCAAACAACAACACCTCATTCAGGATGTTACTATAGAGGCAGGTAAACCAGTATTTACCCTTTACAAAAAAGAAATTGGGGATGCCTTGTTTAACAATTTACCTTCGGCCAATGCTGATCACCTGCAGGCCATTGAGATTACTGGCGATGGCTTGTTTATGGTGGTAGAAAATATGCAAAATATCAGCAGTTGGGGGAATCACAACCCCGTGCTTCCCAAGATCACATTGGGCGACAGCTCCTGGTCTATTCATCGTGAAATCATAGAAACCCAAAACAGTGATGGCAGTACCACCCGCCAAATCGAAAAAACCAGAGGCATTTGGAATCAAAACGCCACCGTGGCTCAAGAACTCGAGGAAGTAACCCAAACTGATGCCAATGGCGACCCGATGTATGACAATGACGGGCAAGTACTGGTCACGATGCAACATAGGGGTCTTTATAAGATTACCCTCAATGGTCAACAACTGGCCGAACACTCCCAGCAAAATGTAGAATGGTTCCGAGGCATTGTCAGAATATTTACCCAGGGAAGCGTGGGAACAGGTTTACCCCAAAAAACCCGAAAAGTGCTCAAGGTAATCCGGATAGAAAACGTGGACACCGCTCAGGATGTAGTCGTTTATGCCTATGATAGTAACTTTTCGTCCGAGACAAGTTATGATCCAGTACAAACTGGGAGCAACATCTCAGTGAATTTTTATCCTGGATATAAGGTTTATCTTTACCGCAATTCAACCCATCATTTGGATGAAAGTCACCTATTACCCATTTCGGGAGAAGGTACCCGCTATAGCATATTTGGCTTACGGAGTGTGCATTCACAACATACGTCCAAAATGAGTGTGCCCAGTCCTATGTTTGCTCAGGAAATGGTGGCCGCCGAAACTCCCGAACAACCACTGGGATCCTTGTATGCCAGTCGCCCCGATTTCTTTGGGCGTGCTACCTATACTTTTACTACTCAGTATACCCACCAACCCCATGGGGTATTGTTTTATCGGGCCAACGACGAAATTTTACTACATGCCATTTATGAAAAATCAACCGTAAGACAAATCCGGGCTGATTTACAACTACTGGGAGGCAACGATGAAACCTATCTGGCCAATCGTTGGGAAAACTTCCTCAACTTTGAAGCATTGGCCACCGATGGGAACTATAAATCTTGGGATAATTATCGTTTTCCTCATCCCGATAAGGTTGCTTTGTTTAAATGGGCTCGAGACATCTCAACTAGCCTGGGGCAAACTTTCATCCCAGAACCAGAATGGGGGCACACTCCAGTGGGTGATGATCGGCTACTCAACTTCGTAAAAGGAGCCATTTACAATGCATTTGTACCGCTCACTCGGGTACCAGTGCTTTATCAACACATCAACGGGGGGAATTATGAACCCGTCAATAAAAAACAGGTAATCCGAGACAAAAATGGTTATGTACTTGCTCCTAACCACCCTGATTTTGACATGGCCCCTATGATGAAAGTAGTTGGGACGGCTCCACCTAAAACCCAGTTTACTGACTTTAACCTGGATGGAACCTCCAACAACCTGTACTTTTATGGAGTAAAAGAGTTGGATACCCAAATGAAAATGGGGGATTTCAGTCCGTTTTTGGGGCCAATCAAACTGGTGAATTCCAATCCTCCTGAAGCACCCGAAGTAAAACGCATTATCCCCAAGCTGGAGAATGTAGTTTTGGGTACGACTCCCAGTATTCAAGTAGAAGTCAATGCTTATCCTGCGGTTCAAAACATTCGAAAACTCAATATATACCGAGCATTTAGCAAACTGGAGGCCCAATCGGTCCGTACGATGCAGCTGGTAGAGACCATCGACCTGGAAGCAAACGCGCTGCTGGATGAAAGCACTTGGCAGATAGAAGATACTTTTGACGATTTGGATGAAGTACCTTACGGTGACGGTCTTTTTTACCGGGTGACGGCAGCTCGTCGGATAGAATATGCCCATAAAGGAAATGCCAATGATGTGGTAGTGGAGTTTACCCCCTCGCAGGCTTCTAAAATTCTGGGTACGCTCATGGTAGAAGTCACCAACCCTCCTACCCCAGTACTTAGTTATACAGCTGACGAACTCAATACCCAGGCCGAACTGCCCAATGTGGTACTTCGTTGGGAGAAAACCTGTTATAAAGGAAAATATCACTTGTATAAAATGAATAACAAGGGCAATTGGGTAAAAATTTATGAACTAGCCAATCTTGATAATCAACCTACAATGCAGGTACCGTTACAAGATACCGATCTAAACACTGATCGTTTACCAATCCAAGGTGCAGACAATGCGTTGATTTATCACCATTTTAAGTTGGTAGCTGAGAATACTTCGGGGTTATTAAGTAATCAAGAAGAGATTTTGACGGTGTACTCGGAGGCGACTCCCCCTTCTTATCATTTAAACTTTAACGGGAACAATGCCTACCTGGAGTCGCAGCCAGGATTTGTACAATGGGATCAATCACAAGCATTTACAATGCAATTTTTTGTCAAAGACCTGGCCCATACGGCAGGCAGTGGAATCATACATAATCCGTTGTTTTCGAGTTTGCCCAATGGAAGTGGAGGTGGCTTGACCTTTGGTTTCCGCAATGCCGATTTTATTGTCTCTCTTCAGGCCAACTCTTCAAAATTCAATTCAAGGCTATTTAGTAGAGGGCTTCCTTTTTCTGAGATTACTCATGTAACCGTGTCTTATGATGGTAGCGGGTTAGCCGATGGGTTTACCTTGTACCTCAATGGGATTGAGCAAGTGATTATCCAAACCAATAATAAACTGGGCACTTTGGAGATTCCTCAGACTACCAGTTTTACCCTTTTCCGAGGATACAGTTGGGTAGGCGGCATCAACTATGCTCAAGGAAAGATAAAAAACTTCTCCATTGTAGATTATCAAAAAACTGATGCTGAGATATTGAGTGACTTCAATGCTGGCACACAATCGGTAGGTACAGGTGCCTATTTATTGGCCTATGATTTCAATATAGATCCAAGTGCTCAGTCTGCTATTATTCCTGGTTTGTCGAATAGTCCTGACCTGAATCTATTTGGAGGTTCATTTGAATTGACTCCATAACGTAGTACACCAACCTGAACCTATCAGGTTTACCGAAAGGCAATGACCCAACATCATTGCCTTTTTTTATTGTAATGTTCCGTCTTCGATGATTTATTACTATTGTTCTATTGTTCCGCCTTCGGCTCATTGTTGCATTGCTCTATTGTTCCGCCTTCGGCTTATTGTTACATTGCTAAATGGTTACGCGAGGCGATAATTAGATTCTTATTTTCGCAAATATGATACTCTATTGTTCCGCTTTGCGCTACTATGGACTATGGACCATCGACTGTGGACTAAAGACTAAAAAACCAGATATCAAGTATGAGCTTTCAACCAAGAAAAAGGTATATTCACGACCTCGCTCAAAAAACAGCTTTATGACAGAAAAAGTACAGTTTACACCTCAACCAGTGATCATTACGATATTTGTGACCCTTGTCACATTAGGCTTATACATTCCTCTTTGGTTTATCATTCATCGTACCGCACTCAATGCACTTCACGAAAATAAACGATTACCGCTCAATGGTCCTATAGCAGTGGTGGTATTGTTGAGCCTATGGCATCTTTTTAATTTTTTATCTTTTTTCACTGATTTTAATGGAGCGGGTCAATTTCTTAAAAATATTTATGATAGTATTTACCTCATATCCTTCATTGCGGGACTAATCTGGAGTATCATACTATCTTTTCAAGCCTATCACATCTTGCGCGCTTATTCCCAAGCCCAAGATTACGATATAGAGTACGTAGGACTTTTCACTTTTATTTTAAATATTTTTTATTTGCAATTTAAGGTAAACCAACTCATCCAATACGAAGAAACCCAAGTATGGGACATAGATAGTATTGGCCAACATTTGGAAAATAACTCAGATTGACCTTATCTCAATATGTCTGAAACATTTTACTTAAAAACAAAGATAGTCTTATTGAATTCGGTAAGACTTTTTTTATAATTTTACCCCATCACCATACTACTCCATTCATTTTAGTCAAAACATGATTTTTGGCTAAAGAAGATTTTTGGCATTTTTTTTAACATATCTAAACCACCCTGCACTGAAAGTACAGGGGTTTTGCGCTCGGACTGAAAGTCCT
>CALDJV010000719.1 GCA_937899305.1 uncultured Cytophagaceae bacterium | reverse complement strand
TTTATATCAAAAATTTGGATTTGATCACAGTACCTACGCTCATTGTTACATTGTTCTATGGCTAAATGGCTGCGCAAAGCGATGATTTATTTGTACCGCTTTGCGCTACTGTCGACCGTGGACTATGGACCATCGACTAAACAAGGCTCACTTTTCATTCTTGTCCTGACGAAGGAAGGATCTGTTTTACATTTTTCATTTAATTACGACTAACTAGAGAAACCGTGGACTATGGACCGTCGACCAATGCTGTTTCCTTAACAAATCAATGTTTTATCGGTAATAATCGCCTGTTTAATTATTTCTATTTTAGCTCATTAAACAGGCAATACATAAGACTAAACCACCCTGCACTGAAAGTACAGGGGTTTTGCGCTCGGACTGAAAGTCCTCTTTAGCCAACCCGTGTCGCAATGCGGGCAAGTTGCTCAAATTCGCAGACGAGACCCGATTTTTTCGCATTACTAAAGTATTGCACTGAAAGTGCAGGGTTTTAACCCAGAGCTGAGACCAATAAACGAGTAGTTTCAGTTTATTTTCTCTGCTTTTGGCTCGGTTGCCTCCGGCGGCTTCATTTTTTGAGGCCAAAAAATAAAGGAAAAAAGCCTCGACAGCATATGCCACCGCACAAGGCCAATGCACCCTCCTTCCATGCTGTCTACCCACCCGCGAGCGAAGCAATGATTTTGCTTCGATAATCCTTAAGGAAACAGCATTGGACCGTCGACTGTGGACTAAAAAGAACTACTGACTCCGAACTACTAACTAAAAAACTATCAACTAAAAAAATTTCACTCAATAGCTGACCTAAAGCAAAAAAGTAAAGCCTGAATAAGACTTTACTTTTTAGAAATATTAATTATGGATTTAAAATAATTACACAATCAATTCTTTTTCAACTTCTACGGTAATCACCTCGTCTTTGTCCATCAAACGAGTCATCAAACCTAAAGTCTTAGGCAACTCATAAGAATAGAAGTAACGCATGGTGTGAATTTTACTTTCGTAGAATTTCAATTGGTCACCCTCGGGGCTACCTGTTACCAAAGCTTTCTTGGCTACGGTTGCCTGCTTAAGCCACTGCCAACCAATCACGATCAAGCTGAAAAATTCCATATAAAGCGTGGCATCGGCCAAGAACAATTCGTGCTTGCCCTGCATCGCTATTCCACCCAGGTGTTGGGTTACTTTTTGCAAGTCTTGCATTTTTTCCTGCAAAACTCCTACATACTTCTTAAGATCATCGTAAGTACTGGCCTCTTCGGCGATTGCTTTGATTTCTTCGCCTAACAACTGCAATGATTTACCACCAGTTCCCATTACTTTACGTCCCAATAGGTCAAGTGATTGGATACCAGTAGTACCTTCATAAATAGAAGTAATACGGATGTCACGGTAGTAAGTCTCCAATGGGAAGTCGGTAGTGTAACCAAAACCACCCAAGCATTGCATTCCCTCGCTCACCGAGCGGATACCATATTCGGCAGGGAAAGTTTTTGCCACTGGAGTCAATAGATCTAATAAGGTATTATAACGCTTTTTAGCGGCTTCGTCATCGGTAGCTTTGATCAAATCAGCGTAACGGGCACACTCAAAAATCAAAGAGAAAGAACCTTCTACCACTGCTTTTTGGAACAACAACATACGTTTTACATCAGGGTGATTGATGATCATCGTTTGAGGCTTATCCTTGGCGGTGTGGTCGCTGATTTTGCGACCCTGAGGACGCTCATTGGCATACTCTAAAGAAGCATAGTAAGCAGCAGAAGCAATGGCTGCTCCCATCAAGCCTACGCCTAAACGTGCTTCGTTCATCATTTGGAACATGTAGCTCAAACCTTTGTTGGGCTCCCCTACCAAATATCCATGACAGTTGTCATTGTCACCTGCAATGTAATGTACTGCTGGAGTACTTTTTTGTCCCATCTTATGGTATACACCCGCAGTTACTACGTCGTTATCTACAAACGCACCATTTTCTTCGCGGTATTTGGGTACTACAAACAATGAAATACCTTTAGTACCTAGAGGGGCACCATCGATACGGGCCAGCATCAAGTGTACTACGTTTTCGGCTCCTTCGTAGTCACCCGCTGAAATAAATATTTTCTGTCCTTTCAGTTTATAATGTCCTTCGTCGGTAGGAGTAGCTGAGCTCACGATGTCAGACAATGAACTACCTGCTTGAGGCTCGGTCAAGGCCATGGTACCTTGCCATTGTCCAGACAACATCTTGCCTGTGTATTTTTCTTTCAGTTCATCTGATCCAAAAGATAAAATCAAGTGAGTTGCACCTGCTGTCAGTCCAGTAAACATCAATACGCCATTGTTGGCTGCACTCATGATGGCTCCTGAAGCCGCAGTTACCATCTCGGGTAGTTGTTGACCGCCATGGTCGTAAGAAAAACTTGCACCAATAAAACCTGCTTCACCAGAAGCTTTTACAAATTCTTGGATTTTGGGGTGAATGGTTACTTTACCATCTTCAAAAGTGTGGTCAGCACGGTCTATTTCTACATAGTGAGGGAAAAGATAACGGTCAGCCAAGTCGGTGGCCGCATCTAAAATCATGTTTACAGCTTCGCCGTCGGTTTCGGCATAATAGGGCGTATCTAAAACTTCCTGAATATTGAAAACCTCATTCAACAAAAATTTCAGGTTCTCAACACTTACATATTTCTTTGCCATAGTAATCTGTGTTTTTGTAACAGTACCTTATATCAAGATTCGGGTAATTTTCTGGTGATGATAAGACTGATTTTCAAATAGTTGCCTGCGTCAATCATTCAAAACCACTACAAGAATCTAGTCAACTGTTCTTTGATATATGGTTGTGTATTAAATTTTGATTTATATACGTGAATTAACTGATTCAAAATCTGACCAGCGGTCAAACTTACAACAAATATACGCAAAATACCAAAAGTATTATGCACGCATAACAATTTATTTACCGATTAATCTTACATTCAACCAAGAAAATTGGGAATTACATGGCTATAAACTAATAATGTATAGGATAAGGTTTGAAAAAGAAGGGGATTTTTTGGGGTTTCGCCTCAAAAAGAAATTACTTTTAAAAATAATTGATATCTAAAAATTTACCTCAATGAAAAATCTACTCTCCACCCCTCGTGGCACATTCCACGTACGTACCTATGGAAATCCAGCCCATCCTCCCGTTATTTTGCTCCACGGCTGGCCCCAAACAGGTTACTGTTGGCATCATTTAGCGGCTCATTTGGATGGCTTATATGTAATTGCCCCTGATTTACGCGGCATGGGTGATAGCAACCGGGAATTGGATTTAAAATTTTACACCAAAGACCAAATGTCGCTGGATATATTTGCTATTGCCGATGCAATGGGGATTGAAAAGTTTTACCTGGGCGGGCACGATTGGGGAGGTGCGATTGCACAAGAGATGGCTTTTTTACATCCAGAGCGTATTCAAAAGTTGATCATCATCAACATGGTCATCATTAATAACGCCATTGGTCAGGCTAAAGCAGCCGAGGTGTTGATTCCTCACCAATTTCGTTCCTCCTGGTATCAGTTTTTCCTCAGTATCAAAGATTTACCCGAAGCCCTCATTGCCGGAAAAGAAGAAACTTGGATTCGTTTTTTTAGTCGGGGCATTAGTAATCCAGTACCTGAAGATGCCATCCAGGAATATACTCGTTGCTATCAAATCCCTCATAGCATTACCACTGCAGCCAATATCTACCGTGCATTGCCGCAAGATCGGGAACGTTGGAAAAAACACTATGCCACCCAAAAGGTCGCCATTCCCACCAACCTTATCCACGGAGTATTAGACCCTGTCATTATCAAAGAATACATCATAGGAGTAGAAGAAAGTTATTCTAATGTGACCGTCACCAAACTCCAGGGTGGTCATTTTGTGGTAGACGAACAGCCTAAAGAGGTGGGTCAGGCCATTCAACAGTTTTTGTTAGAGCAATAAATTAGATTCTTGAAAAACAAAAAAATCACTGCTATCATTGTTGCAAATACCCCAATGGATAGTCAAAACCAGAGGGAAATCTATCTAGAGTATATCTATGAATATGGTTTAGAACAGGGGCCTGATCCTGCCTTGATCGAGTTTGTGGAAAACTTACTGAAAGATTTCCCTAAAGAATATTTTGATACCGAGGATTTATTGGCCGATGTGGGGTACTGTATGGTGTTTATTGAACAAAACCCAGCCCTACCTCGGCTCAATTTTTATATCTTGGTTGATCGTGCTCTTCAAGCTGGATTCTACGTAAGCGATGAAACCAATAGCGGAATTTATTCTCCTACCCTACTTCGTTTATAAGACGCCTATACTATGCAAGTCGATATTGTTGATAATAGGATATTGACGCTCCACTTTGTTAATTAAAAGACGAATTCGGTTGGTATTGCTTTTTTTCCTAATTTTAAAATTGTTGTAGAAGTTATCTCTTACAACAATTTTAATAATCACCATAAACCGATAACTATGAAATCATTTCTTTGCGTGGCCTTACTCAGCATGAGTTTGGCAAGTCAAACCTATGCCCAAATCAACGCGCGATTATTCTGCTACCCGGATGTATCTCAATCCCAAATATGTTTTGTGTATGCGGGGGATATTTGGGTAGTAAACAAAAACGGCGGGGTAGCCCAAAAGTTAAGTTCGCCCAGAGGAGAAGAATCCTTCCCACGTTTTTCACCCGACGGAAAAACCATTGCTTTTAGCGGCAATTATAGTGGAAACAACGATGTGTATACCATTCCTACCAATGGTGGAATACCCAAACGAATCACTTATCACGGTTTTGGAGATCGCGTCATTGATTGGTATCCAGATGGTAAACAGATTCTTTTTGCGTCATCACGCGAAAGTGGTCGCCAGCGATACAGTCAATTTTTCTTAATTCCAACAACTGGTGGAGTTGCTCAAAAACTCCCGTTAAAACAAGCCGAGTTTGGTACTTTTTCACCTGATGGAAAAAAGATTGCCTTCACTGATCGTAGTCGCTTGTTTAGAACCTGGAAGCGTTATCGTGGGGGGATGGCTGCCGATATCTACGTATTTGACCAGGCAACTTCTACCTCTCAGAATATTACTGATAATGCCTCTAACGATGAATTGCCCATGTGGAATGGTAATAAAATCTATTATCTATCGGACCGTGGTACTGCCAAACGTTTCAATATCTGGGTATATGACCTCACCACTAAGCAACATGCCCAACTCACTAAATTCAAGGATTATGACGTACATTTTCCTTCTATGGGCAAAAACGAACTGGTGTTTGAAGCAGGTGGCAAATTGTACTTACTGAACTTATCAAACAATCAAGCCAAAGAGGTCAAAGTAAGTATCACAACCGATCAACGTTCTTTAATCAAGAAACAAGTAAAAGTAAATAATTGGTTACAAGCCGCTGATATCTCACCAGATGGCAAAAGAGCTGTCATCCAAGCCCGTGGAGAGTTATTTTCGGTACCAGCTAAAGAAGGATTCATCAAAAATTTAACTTCCAGTAGTGGCGTTGCCGAACGCTTACCAACTTGGTCGCCAAATGGACAATACATTGCTTACTGGAGCGATCGTTCGGGAGAGTATGAACTCACTCTAAAAGATCTTACTACCCAGCAAGAAAAAAAGATCACTTCGCTTGGAAAAGGTTATCGTTATGGAATCTATTGGTCGCCTGACAGCAAAAAAATTGCTTTTATAAACCAAGCCATGGTCATCAAAATTGTAGATATCACCAATGGAAAGGTTACTCGGGTAGACCAAGGAAGTGGTATGCTCCATGGAGCACTGCAAGGCTTCAAAATCAGTTGGTCAGCTGGTAGTCGTTGGATTGCTTACATCAGTACCAATGATAACAATACAAGTTCAATCGTTTTGTATGATTATCAAAACAAAAAGAAACACCGGATTACCAGTGAATTTTATGGTCATGCTGAGCCCACTTTTGATCCACAAGGAAAATACTTGTATGTAACCACTCAACGTAGTTTTTCGCCTTTATACAGCAATTATCAAAATACGTTTGTCTATGCAAACGCTACTCGAATAGCTGCCATTACCTTACGCAAGGATGTTGTTTCGCCACTGACTCCTAAAAATGATGAAGTAAAAGTAACCAAAGCCAGTGGAGATAAGAAAAAGGACTCAAAACCCAAGGGCGACAAGTCTAAAAGTAAATCCAAAACATTGCAAATAGATTTAGACGGCATCGAATCAAGGTTGGTATTACTACCCATTCCTCCCGGAAACTATGGCAACCTGACGGCAGTAAAAGGCAAACTCATTTACCAGCAGTTACCCAATACCGGATCTGGTGGAGGTTTTGCCCCCATCAAGTATTTTGATTTGAAATCGCGAAAAAGTAAAACCATCATTAAAAATGCCGGTTTCTTTGTGGTATCGGCTAATGGCAAAAAGATACTCGTAGGACAAGGAAGAAACAATGTAGGTATTATCAATGTGGCTCCTGGGCAAAAAATTAAAAAGCCGCTTCGTATTAGAGAGCTGGAAGCGGTAATAGATCCCAAAGCAGAGTGGAAACAAATTTTTAATGATGCCTGGCGTTTATCACGGGATTATTTTTATGATGCTCGTATGCACGGGGTCAACTGGAATAAAGTAAAGACGCAATATAGTAAGCTCCTGGACGATGCAGTTACCCGTTGGGATGTAAACTTTGTTATTGGAGAAATGATTGGAGAACTCAATGCCTCACATACTTATCGTGGTGGCGGTGACCAAGAATTTGCCCAAAGAAAAAATGTGGGTTATTTGGGCGTAGACTGGGAAGTAGCCAATGGTTATTACCGCATCAAAAAAATTATCAAAGGTGCTCCCTGGGATGCCGCCGCCCGCTCTCCTTTGGCTATGCCGGGGGTAAAGGTAAAAAATGGCGACTATGTTTTAGCGGTCAATGGCATCCCATTAGATATTAAAAAAGAACCTTATGCTGCTTTTCAAGGATTAGCAGGAACTACGGTGGAGTTGTTGATCAATAGCAAACCCAGCCTACAAGGTGCTAAAACGATCATTGTAAAAACAATGCGTGGTGAAACTCGTTTGCGCCACTTGGCTTGGATTGAGCAAAACCGTCAAACAGTAGCAAAAGCCACCAATGGTCAAGTAGGTTACGTGTACGTGAGAAGTACTGGCATTGACGGGCAAAATGAGCTGGTTCGTCAATTTATGGGGCAATGGCACAAAAAAGGGCTTATTATAGATGAAAGGTTCAATAGCGGAGGGCAAATCCCTGATCGTTTTATTGAGTTGCTCAACCGCAAGCCCTTGGCTTTTTGGGCCATTAGAGATGGACGAGATAAAAGTTTCCAGTGGCCTCCAGTAGCCCATTTTGGTCCTAAAGCAATGTTGATTAATGGATGGAGTGGTTCTGGTGGAGATGCTTTCCCTGATTACTTCCGAAAGTCTAAGCTTGGACCATTGATCGGGGCACGTACTTGGGGAGGATTGATTGGCATCAGTGGTGCTCCTCAATTGATTGACGGGGGCGTAGTCACGGTTCCATCTTTCAGAATGTATCACCCTAATGGAAAATGGTTTGAAGAAGGTTATGGGGTAGCACCTGATATAGAAGTGAAAGAAAATCCAGGTGAGTTGGCAAAGGGCAAGGACAATCAGTTACAAAAGGCGATTGACTACATCAAAGGTAAACTTAAGGATTATCCTAACAAACCCAAACCAGCCGCTTCTGAATCAAGAAATTAGACATTAATCTAATACATATTCAAATGCCCTGTCCAAACAACGCTTTGGGCAGGGCATTTTTATTTGCTTTCGTACTACTTACTGGGCATTTTTCATTGGTGGATAACACCACCACCATCAGGCTAATCCAAAAACAGAGTAAATTTACTTCAAATAGCACTCGCTCTGGTCTCGAGTAGTGTCTCTGCCATCCAATCACAACCCCATTACAGTTGTTTTGAGCGTTTCGATCCGTCAGTGGAGGCACCAACGGAGGCGATGACGGTAAACTTCCTAAGTGCTGGGTGTTTTTTTTGAGCTTATTTAGTACAAGTTTTTTAATTATAATATATTTTTAGTTTATTTGTACTAATGGTTATCAAAGAAAAAATACAACAACAAGCCATTGCCTTGTTTTCTGACCGAGGATTTTCTACCGTAACAATGCGGCAAATTGCTGAGGCTCTGAACATTAGCCCTGGAAACCTCACGTATCACTATAAGTCAAAAAGTGATTTGATAGCGGTCATTTACCAACGCATGCACGAAGAAGCCAAAGATTACATCGTTACGGAAGGCTATATTACACTGTACCACTTTGAACAAATGATGGAGAAGTATTACCAACTGACTCAACGCTATAAGTTCTTTTTTAACGATGTGGTACACATTACCCGGCAGTTTCCTAAGGTAGGCAAAATGTATGAGGAATCGAACCTATTACGCTTCGAGCAAGGCAAAAAACTAATCGATTATTACGTAGCCAGTGGTCGTATGAAACCCGCCTCGGCTTTGATTGATTATGATAAATTGGTACACAATATATGGATGATCAGTGCTTTTTGGTCGTCTCAAGAGCAAGTCATACCATCATCCAACTACTCAACCAATAAAACGACCCCAGTAAATATGGTCATGCAGTTGCTCATTCCTCACCTGACCGAAAAAGGCCTGGAGGAATATCAACAAATCAAGCAGTTTACCCAAAATACCAATGTCTCATCCAAATGAACCCCAATATGACAATTCAGGAATGGAAAGAAAAAGGCACTTTTTTTCAGTATAAAACCCACTCTATTTTCTATCGTGACGAAGGAAAAGGCGATCCCCTCTTATTGATCCATGGCTTTCCAACCGCTTCTTGGGATTGGTGGAAAATCTGGCCAACCCTCACCCAACATTATCGGGTCATTGCGTTGGATATGATTGGGTTTGGTTTTTCGGACAAACCTTCTGCCTATCAATATTCTATATTGGATCAGGCCAATATTCACGAAGTATTGCTCAAGCAACTTGATATAGACGTTTGCCACATTTTAGCCCATGACTATGGCGATACCGTGGCCCAGGAACTTTTGGCCAGATTCAACGACAAAGCATTGGGCTTTGATATTACTTCGGTGTGTTTGCTCAACGGTGGATTGTTTCCAGAAACCCACAAGCCAAAGCTCATCCAAAAACTCTTGATTAGTCCCGTTGGTTTTATATTTGGTGCACTCACTTCCAAAAAAAGATTGAAGGCAAATTTTGATGCCATCTTTGGGAAAGATACCCCACCAAGCGACCAGGAAATAGATGAATTTTGGAGCCTCATTATCCACAATAAGGGCAAAAGCGTGATGCATAAACTTATTCGCTATATGGCCGAAAGAAGGCAACATCGTAGTCGTTGGGTGGGCGCTTTACAACAATCTTCCATCCCTCTGAAACTCATCAATGGGGGCAGTGACCCTATTTCAGGAATCCATATGGCCCATCGCTATCGAGAGCTGGTGCCCAACCCAGATGTGGCAGCGTTGCCTGAAATCGGACATTACCCACAAACCGAAGCCCCTGAATTAGTTTTGAAAAATTATTTACCTTTGTCAATCCATGAAATCACTGAAACACTGGGAATCCACCGGTAAATATGCCCAGATAGATCACCACCAAGTCTTCTATCAAGACAATGGCCAAGGAGAAACCCTACTCTTACTGCATGGTTTTGCCACCTCTTCCTGAGATTGGCATCAGGTATATGACCAGTTGACCAAAGAATACCGGGTGATTGCCCTTGATTTTTTGGGTTTTGGCTTTTCAGACAAACCACGATCGGCAAGTTATACGACGCATAGCCGCATCAATACCATCCAACAATTACTTGGTGGTTTAGGCATCAAAGAAGCCCATTTGGTGGCTTGTAGCTTTAGTGTGTCATTGGTACAAGAGCTCCTGTGTGAGCAAAAAGCAGGTACGCTGCCTTTTACAGTTCAATCAGCTTGTTTGCTCAATGGAGGACTACTCACTGAAGTAAATCGTCCCAGTCTGCCCCAAAGATTGATGATATCACGTTTTGGCCATTTGGTAACTCGGTTTTTTAGCAAAAAGACACTGGACAAAACTCTTAGAAAAATTTTTGCCGAAAATACCCAACCTTCCAGCCAACTCATTGATGACTACTGGCAACTTATACGTCATAAAAACGGCCTAAGAGTCCTCCACAAAACGGTATATTACCTGAAAGAACGTCGCTTATATGCCCAACGCTGGCAAAATATTTTACAGCAAACTCAAGTACCGGTACGCCTGATTTGGGGAACCGATGAAAGTGATACCATTTCGGGAAAAGATACCGTCACTAAATACCAGGCATTGGTGCCACAAGCCGATGTCATTAGCCTGCCCCAAATAGGGCACTACCCTCAGCTAGAGGCTCCTCAATTATTTATTACACATTTGCATCGATTTTATGAAAAAAATATTCAAAAACTGGATGGGTAATGTCAAGGACACCCCTAAAGCTTATTTAGAACCCACTACCGAAACCGAACTGGTCAATATTGTGCAAAAAGCTCGACAAGAAGGGCGAAAAATACGGGTAGTAGGTTCAGGACATAGCTGGTCTCCCATTGTACCCAGTGGTGACCTCTTGCTTTCGTTAGATCAATGGCAAGGGATTGTATCCATTGATGAAACCAACCAAGTAGCCGAGGTAAAAGCGGGTACCAAGATTTGGAGGTTGGGGGAATTGCTGCACGAAAAAGGTTGGGGAATGGAAAACTTTGGAGACATCAACCGTCAATCACTTGCGGGGGCGATCAGTACTGGTACCCATGGGTCAGGAATTGGCTTTGGTACACTTTCCACCCAAGCAGTAGGGTTCACCATCATCACGGGTAATGGTGAAGTAGTAGAATGTTCAGACCAAGAAAATCCAGATTTGTTCAAAGCTGCCCAGGTTTCTATGGGCTTGTTGGGTATCATCACCAAAATACGAATCCGAATTATCCCCGCTCAGGTACTCAAAGCAGTCAAGCGCACTCGCTATCTGGATGATACGCTGGCCAACCTGGATGAACACCTCCAAAATCGTCATTTTGAATTTTATTGGTTTCCTGGTACTCAGTATACCTACCACAAAACAATGAATACCACTCAAGAACCGGCAAAGCCATTGGGTTGGAAACATCGATTTCAAGATATATTTATTGAAAACTACCTCCTTTGGGTCATTTGCCAATTGGTCAAAGTATTCCCTGCTATGGCCAAACGAGTCAGTAACTTTTCAGGAAAGGTGTTAAAAGATGGTCAATTTGTCAATTACAACCACCGTTTGTTGTCTCAACCCAGGCTCGTTACTTTTACCGATTGGGAGTTTGCCTTTCCGGTAGAAAAATTCACTGAAGTAATCAAATCAATGGAAGTAGTGATGAAGCAGCAAAACCTAAAAGAGCACTTTCCCTTGGTTTGTCGCTTTGTAAAGGGCGATGATATTCCACTGAGTCCAGCTTATGGGCGAGATACCGCCTATGTTTCGTTTCATACCTATGGCAAACGCAAAAACCCTGAGTACCTCAAACACCTGGAGCAAGTCGTCAAATCGTTTGAAGGACGTCCTCATTGGGGGAAGTTTCATACCTATACTACTTCAGAACTTCAGGCACTTTATCCAGAATGGGAAACATTTATGAGCATCCGTGAACAAGTCGATCCTCAGCAAATATTTGTAAATAATTACCTACAAAAGTTACTGAATATCAAGAAATTGACACCAGTGTCTTAAAGTAATTATTTAGTGAAAAATTAGAATATTATATTACAATCAGGCAATTTATTTCTTGAAGTTGTTTTGAACGTCTCGTTCATCTTTCAGAAATTATTCTTAACTTAATGACATTGTAATCTATATTTTTGTAGGGGATCTTTAGGTTTAGTGACATCTTTTTCATTGAACCATTCAGTGTAAAGATGAAACAAACTATCGTTATTTTATTACTCATCAATTTGAATATCACAAATAGTTTTAGTCAAAACTTAAGATCGATTATTGTCGAGACCACCCATCTAAATGAGCCCCCTACCTCTCTTGTACCCTCTGCCATCCAAGTAGAATTTAAACCGCAAGCATCAGGTAATTACGTAGCCAATTTTTATAAACAAAACCAACAGAAGATTGCTTTTAAATCCCCTCAAGTAATTTCTAAAACAAAGGTAATTCGCTTTTTACAATGGTATCAACATCAAAAACACACTTTTAGCCTTGTCGAACTGGGACTCTCGCTTTCTGAGGTTCAACATCATTCCCTTAAGAAAACATTCGCACCATCCTTTCCGGTAAATGATGATTTTATGGTCAAAATAGATTCTTTCTATTTTTGCAAGAAGTATCAATTCTTACATCACCACATTATTGGTGGATATAATTTGAAAGTATTTCTCAATATCAATCAACAAAAAATTCCTTATTTTACTTATCAGGGCAGTCAAGTTTCCACTAGAGCCAACAACCTCAAAGCTTACTTTAGTTTGCAGCCTATGTTAAGCCTAAATATTCCAGAAATTGATCATCTTACGAAACTATTCTCCAAAAATTCGTTGATTCAATACCTATATTTTTATCTCAAAACAGTTGAGTGCGGAGGATATTATTACAAAGAGTTTATGGCCAAAAATCCTCAGCGTAGCCCGCGCGAAAATCGCATGATGAGTCATTGGAGTTTGAAAAAGTATTTGAAGAGAAGAAACAAAAAATAAAAGTTCATGGGGAATCTTGAATTTACCAATAAGCAAAAACTACTGAATCCAGCTCACATTCAGGTAAAATTAGCTGCTCTTAAGCCCATTTTGTTTCAAACTTACCCCCTATCGTATTTGGCATTTGCAGTAACACACAAAGAAGGAAATTGGGGTAAATGGACGGAGGTGTATGTCATGGTGGATTTTAAAGAAGCGATAGGGTGGCAATTTTATACCCTCCAAGCTGAACTGATGAACCACTTGCAAACCGAAATAACTTTGATCACCAAAACATCACCCGATAGAGGTTGGCTTCACCAAAATACAAAAGTCTGTGAAATCGTATGAGTAAAGCCGATGACATATGGGAAGACATTGAAGAAGGGCTAGAAGGCATGTTGACCTGCATTCGCCAAATTGAAACTTACCTCGAAGAATTGAAAAACATGGGTGATTATGGTGATTACAGTGACTATAAAAAATACAAGAAATTCAAACACCCTGGCATATACGATGATGTTCTAAGGTTTTTGGGGTATATGTGCTGCGAGGCGGACGAAAACATCCCAGAGGAATTTAAACAACAACACCCTGAGCTCCCTTGGGTAGCCATGGATACTTTGTTAGAGTACTCTAGTTATGATGTAGATGTCATTTGGCACATTGTCACTGAAGAACTCCCCCAAAATAAAGCAGTAATACAGCATCTCTTGAATACTTACCGTTAATAAAGGGCGTTTCCAAAAACTTGAAAAACCAACCTATTTCCTGCTCAAGCGTACACACCAATAACACGAAACACTTACTTATCAATATTTACACACTATGAAAAAGTATCTGCCAATATGGTTGTTGGTAGGGTGCCTGGCGTTTGCCCAAGGCAAACCATTGCCTGGTAATGTATACCAACAACTTTGTGAAGTAAATCCAGAATGGCACAAAAACAAGTTGATTGCCCAACAGTTGGGATTACTTCAAGCCCCCACCATTGAGAACGAGCAAGATTTGTTGGCTTTCCATCTGCAAATCCTAGGGAAGGTATTCTCTCAACGCACTCCTCTTCATCTCTCGGTTACTCAACAACGTAATCGTCGAGCCCACCTCCAGGTGCTCGAACAATATCGGCAACTCCGTAACTGCCCTCAAAACGACTATCTCCCTTACCGTAATCCAGTATTCATTGATCATGAAGGACGCTATTGTGCGGTAGGATACTTGATGTTAAAAAGCGGGAAAAAAGAGTTTTGTCAAGCCGTACAACGATCCAATAACTTTATCAAGATTCGTGAAATCACCTCCCCTGAGTTTGCCCAATGGCAAGTAAATAGTGGGCTTTCGTTGGACGAATTGGCTTGGATTCAGCCTTATTATACTCCTCAGGTAAGGTACGAAAAAGTATCTCACCGCTTGGGAGCGCCCCGCACGCCCCATTTTTTAGATTCGTTGCAATCCCTCAAGCTCAACCGACCTGGTTATAAGCATTTGTTGACCCATCAATTTGCCGAAATCTTCATGAATGATCCATCCTTTGATGTCCATAAAAGGCTCAAAAAACTACGTTATTGGGGAAAACCAAATTGGAAAGCCCTCAAAAAGCAACATATGGCGGTAACCAACCTCATCCTGTACGGAGGAAACCTGTATGCGATGGCCAATAGTATTCGATTGGTGGAGTCTGAAAAATGGCAATTTGCTATTTTCAAATGGGACAGTCAGAACAATCAATGGACAAGGTTTGATACCGAGGCTCCAATCTATGCATTTTTTACCCATCAGGGCAGACTCTACGCCGGTGGAGGTTACGAAACTTTCACCAAGGTAATGGAAGACAATATGCCTGTCCAAAAGCCCAAATATACCCATTCTTACCTATTGCAATTACAAGGCAAGACTTGGAAAAAAATAAATCAAGAATACGGAGGAATCATCTTTGGGCTTTATAGAAAAGGGGCGCAAAGCTATCTAGCTACGGTCATCAACACCTCTCTGGGGAGCAAACGGGCCCCTATTGTGACGAAAACAAACAAGTAAAGCACCTATTTACGAACTATTACATAACAAATACACTATGAAATATACTTTGACATTATTTCTGTGGGTCGGGTTGATGGCTTTTGTGCAAGCCAAAGGCCAACTACCTACTAACCTATATGAACAACTCTGTGAAGTAAATCAAGAATGGTATAAGAACCGTTCAATTGCCCAAAAATTAGGCCTGCTTCGGGCTCCGATGATTCACAACGAACAAGATTTGCTGGTTTTTCACCTCCAAACTCTTGAAAAAATTTTCTTGACCAGAAGTACTTCTCAGCTTACCAAGATGCGAAAAAAACAACGACAACGAAATCTAAAGGTACTCAACCAATACTGGAAACGACGAGATTGCCCTCGCAACGCCTACCTCCCTTATCGTAATCCAGTGTTTATAGACCACCAAGGGCGCTATTGTGCGGTGGGTTACCTCATGCTCAAAAGCGGGAAAAAAGCATTTTGCGAAGCGGTACAACGCAACAGCAATTTTGTGTATGTTCGTCAAATCAAGTCAAAAGAATTTACCGATTGGCAACAACAAAGTGGTTTGTCACTTGACGAATTGGCTTGGATCCAACCGGGCTATGAACCGCGCATCAGGTTTGAAATCATTGATCACTTGGGGGTAGATCGCCAACCTCATTTTTTGGACTCAATTCAAGCTTCTAAAATTTATATTCCTCATTACGACATGAAAGACCTGTTTGGTTTTCAACGCATGTTTTGGGGTTATAGAATTGTTGGAAAAAAAGCGTTAAAAAAATATCCGAAATATACTGGGAAGCCCAATTGGAGTAATCTCAAAAAGAAACACGGCAATATCAGTGCCTTGACCATCCACCAAGGGAAATTGTATGTGGCAGTGGATTCTACCGTTTTTGACAGTGTTTTTCGTAGTTACCAAACTAAAGTCCTGCGCTGGAACACACAGGGAAAGTGGGAACAACTTCATCAATCCAACGACCGAGCAACCATTTATACCTTTTTTACCAATCGTGGCAAGTTGTATGCGGGAGGAGGTTCTACTCATAACTCACCAGCCCCCCAACAAAGAGATCATTACCTTACCCAATCTTATTTATTGAAATTTGATGGCCAACATTGGCAAAAAATAGAGCAAGCGTATGGTGGAATTATATTTGGCTTGGTCTACAAAAACGGCAAGCGTTACCTGGGTAC
>CALDJV010000718.1 GCA_937899305.1 uncultured Cytophagaceae bacterium | reverse complement strand
CAATCCCCTTTTTTTTACCAATAATAATTCACAGTATTTGGCGAACATGTTATCAAATGTAAGAAGACTAAATGCCTAACCCAAATCAAACCTCTGAGGAATCATAGGAAAGTAGTAGAAAGTATAAATCATTTAATTGAAAAACGAACTCAGGTAATTAAACTCGACACCCAGAATTTTATAGGCAAAAATGACTAAATTAACTGTATCTAAGGCATTTCACCAATGGCCTTCAATGGCTCTTTTATGCATATTTTTTTTCGTTCAATCCATCACCATCCAGGCCAAACCCATTCCCCAAACCTGGAAGATTGGCAACATCACCGTAAAACTAAGCTACCATGCCCGCTTGAAAGTCAAGAAAGAAGTGCGATATATTCAAGCAAACCCTTTTTTCCGAACCAACCAAGTACGTTTGGCAAGTTTACATTTACCATTGATCGCTCAGGAATTACGAACTCACAAAGTTCCTGATATTTTCAAGTATGCAGCACTTGTCAACAACCCGGCCCGCAATAGTATCAAGTTTTGGAACGAAGCTCAACGGATGGCTACGCTATTAGGATTAAGGGTAAATGCGAGGTTAGACGAAACCCTCAATATTGTCATGACCAGCCGAGCAATGGCAGGTTTTTTTCGAAAAAGGTATAAAAACAAATACAATTGGGTACTTAGTTTACTTTCTTATACCATGTCTGCGTCAGACCTCCACCTTTTTTTGAGAAAACACTATCGACACAAAACCAAAACACTCTGGGTTGATCGAGACATTCCTGATTTTTTGCTTCATTTTTTGGCTACAGTAGAAGCTTATCGCACTTCTATAGATCAAAAAAAGCGTTATTCGGTTACGTTGATCAAATACGACTTGGTAAACAACAAGTCCTTTGCCCGAATTGGCCAAGAGTTTAGCATTCCGGCTTCTACCATTCAGCGTTACAATGCTTGGTTCAGAGGGCAAATAATACCCAAAGGGCGTAAGTACTACGTGGTCATTCCGATGCCTACCTATTCTCCTAGCAGAAATATCAAAGTGGTTGCTCCAAGTAGCATTGCCCGAGCAAACACTTACAAAGCAAAAAATACCCGATCGAGACGTACCCAAGTAAGAAATAATCAAAGAAGAAAATACAGTGCTGCACCAACTAATTTGCAACAGGCCCAACACATTGTAAGCCGGGGCGAAACCCTGTACAGCATTTCACGCTTGTATGGTGTATCAGTGCAGGCGCTCAGAAAATGGAATACATTGCCTGACAATCGCTTGCGGGCAGGGCAGAAATTACAAATAAGACTGGGAAGTCAATCACGTTTGGCGACTCGCTCCGCATCAAAATCACGATTGGTAGCCTCAATGAATCGCCCGACATCACCTCAAAGAAACAAACACTATGGGGGGAGAGCAAGAATCAATAAAAGTAACCATAAAAAGCTGAGAAAGTATCAACCACGTCGGAAGCCCAGAAAAGCAATTACTCATTTGGTGAAAAGTGGAGAAAATTTGTACCGAATTTCTCGGAAATACAACTTATCGGTAGCGCGTATCAAGGCATTGAACCAAATGCGTGACGACCGGGTATTTGTAGGGAAGCGATTGATCATTCGCCCCGCAGTATCAGGCTCTATTGATAATACCCGCGATCTGCAAATGCACACCGATTGGGTAAACCATGCCAACAAGGCCGCACCCAATGCGCCCAATGTACCAGCCAAGATGTATGTGGCCGGAATGACGCTTCGCCTTACGGCTTATGCGCGGCGCTTGATTCAGCATGACATCAATCAACTGACTCGTCAACCGCAATTTTTTAGAAAAAAACTGGTTCGAGTACAGCAGTACATGCCCATTATCAAGCATATTTTAGGTAAAGAGGGCATTCCGGGTGATTTTCGTTTCTTACCTATTTTGGAAAGTGCAATGATTGCCAATGCTGTTTCTACATCCAATGCGGTAGGTTTCTGGCAGTTTAAAAAAGATGCGGCACTGGAGGTGGGCATGCAAATCGACGACCAGGTAGATGAGCGGCTCAATATTGTGGCATCTACAGTGGGAGCTACCCATTACCTGAATCGCAATCATTTGTTTTTTCAGAACTGGCTACACACTTTACTGTCGTTTAACTTGGGATTTGCCGGAGCCAAAGTATACCTCGAAGACCGTTACCAAAACTATGCGCCTACAGCGAGCCGAGAAATGACCATTGATGGCAATACCCATTGGTATATTCGCCGTTTTTTGGCACACAAACTGGCCTTTGAAAAACCTCTGAATGGGTATGTCAAAACGACCCATCGTCTGACGTATTACAACAATTCTCAGAAAATGACTCTACAGCAGATTGCCCAACGCCGTGGGGTAGATGTACAGCTTTTACGTAGACACAACCAATGGCTCAAAACCTGGCAAATCCCAAATGAAAAGTCTTATCCGGTAATTGTTCCTCTAAAAAATTAAACTAACCCAATGAAAAGTAGGTTATTCAAGTGAAACTACAACTTTAAACCGGTAATAATTTCGCTGAGAAACAGGCTTTGTGTAACTTTGTGTTGTCTAAAAAGTCAGCAATATTCGGATGCATTTCCGCTAAAATAAGCCAAGTTGTCACAATTTCGCATTTGGCAAAAAAATTGACTTTCATTGAAGCGACTTTAAACGATTTAAACACAGTGTTGTTATGACCAATAATTCAGAATCAGAAAAAGCATCTGCCACTACTGACCAAAACGCTGAAAACTTGACAGATCAAGAACCTCAAGCTACCAATGAGGCAACCAGCTCAGAAAATACCGAAAATGCAGCTTCCGAAGAAAAAGCTGAAACCTCTGAAGCAACTGCTGAGAACGATCAACTTCAGAAAGTGCAGGCCGAGTTACAAGAGGCCAAGGATAAGTATGTGCGCATGTATGCCGATTTTGAAAACTTTCGACGCCGAACTGCCAAAGAAAAAATTGAGCAGGTAAAATTAGCCAATGAAGGTTTACTGAAAGACTTGTTACCAGTATTGGATGATTTTGAGCGGGCGCTCAAGTCGTTTGACGCAGCCGAAGACAAAGAAGCAATGAAGGAAGGGGTGAAGTTGATTCAGGATAAGTTTAACAAAACTCTGGCAAACAAAGGCTTAAAGCCAATGGAGTCGTCTATTGGTAAAGTGTTTGATGTAGAAGAGCACGAATCCATTGCTCAGATTCCTGCCCCAAGCGAAGACCAAAAGGGTAAAGTAGTAGACGAGATTGAGCGCGGGTATTACTTGCACGACAAGGTAGTACGCTTTGCAAAAGTGGTAGTAGGAAGCTAAGACAAAGGCAAATTATAAATTCAAGAGAGAATGGCTAAAAGGGACTATTATGAAGTTTTAGGAGTAGGTAGAGGTGCCTCTAAAGATGAGCTCAAAAAGGCTTATCGGAAGCTGGCCATTAAATATCACCCTGATAAAAATCCGGGCGATTCTACCGCCGAAGACAAGTTCAAAGAAGCAGCAGAAGCTTATGATGTACTGAATAGCGATGAGAAGAGAGCTACTTATGATCGCTTCGGACACGAAGGAATGTCTGGCGGATTTGGCGGCGGTGGCGGCATGAATATGGATGACATTTTCTCCCAGTTTAGTGATATATTTGGGGGAGGAGGCAGTCCATTTGATAGCTTTTTTGGCGGCGGTGGTGGCCGAGGCCGAGGAGCGCGCGCCCGACGTGGTTCTAACCTACGGATAAAATTGAAGCTTACCCTCGAAGAAATTGCCGAGGGGGTAGATAAGAAAATAAAGGTAAAACGATACACAAATTGTGAAACTTGTGGTGGTAACGGAGCCAAAAACGGTTCTTCGCTCAGCACTTGTAGCACTTGTAATGGATCGGGTCAGGTACGCAAAGTGGTAAATACGATGCTGGGGCAAATGGTGTCTACCAGCACTTGTAATACTTGTGCCGGCGAAGGAAAAACCATCGACCAAAAATGTGAAGACTGTGCAGGAGAAGGACGTCAGCTAGAGGAAGAGGTAATCCCTGTAAGTATTCCAGCTGGGGTAACCGAGGGCATGCAGTTATCAATGTCGGGCAAAGGAAACGTACCTCCAAGAGGTGGAGTACCTGGTGATTTACTCATTGTGATAGAGGAAACACCAGATGAGCACTTGACTCGCCGTGGGACGGATGTTATTTATGATCTTCAACTGAGTTTTGTAGATGTAGCTTTGGGAACGTCGGTAGAGGTGCCTACAATTGGTGGAAAGGCCAAGATCAAGGTAGATGCGGGTACCCAAAGTGGTAAAATTCTGCGTTTACGAGGCAAAGGTATCAAAGACATCGAAGGATATGGTAAAGGGGATCAATTGGTACACATCAATGTTTGGACTCCTCAAAACTTGACCAAACAAGAGCGTGAATTACTAGAGAAGTTGCGTGATGCCAAGAATTTTACTCCCAATCCCAAGAAAAGTGACAAAAACTTTTTTGAGCGAATGAAGGAGTTTTTCCAGGGCTAACCTGAGTGCCTAAGAAATAATAAAGGGCCTGAAGTTGTCAAACTTCAGGCTCTTTTGTTTTGGCTGTGCAGTAAGATCGTACAATTGATACCTAAAATTTCCCGCTATTTACACTATTTTCGGGTACTGGTTCCACGCAATCCCAGTGCTCTACTATTTTGCCATTTTCTATACGAAATATATCTACTTGGGCATAGTCCTGTGTTTTGCCGTCTTCGGTCCAGGAGGCTTTGCACAGCGTAGCTACAAAATTACCTTGCCCTGCCATCAGTACAATTTCGTGGTAACGTAAAGGAGGGTTGGGCATCGTAGCTAGTTTTTGAAAGGCCTCAAATCCGTCTTCCACTTCGGGGTTGTGCTGAATGTATTTTTCGGTAGAGATGTATTGGTCTAGCTTAGAAGTATCTCCACCCGGCATCAAAATATCTTGGATGAGATTACGTACCAGCGTTTTGTTTTCTTCGGTTTTGTCCAAATCAGTAATTTCGGTAGGCCCGTCTATAGAAGTGTGCCCCGAAGGAGTTTTGTCAGTATAAGCCTGAATCACATCCCAGTGTTCAATCATTTTGTCATTGGCATTGGTATCAAAAAAATCGGCGGTAACCCATTGAGCTTCTCCGTTGTTGATGTTTTGATGTACGTGCATAAATACATACTGGCCATCTTCCCAAGCGCGTACGATTTCTATGTCACGGACGGGACACCTTTTGATAAAGTCACCGAAAAACTCAATGAATCCTTCTTGGCCATCTTTTACCCCAGTACTGTGCTGTGTGTAGTGTTCTCCACTGTATTTATGGATGGCTTCTTCATATTTCCCATCTCGGATGCCTTCAAGATAAAGGGCTTTGGCGTTTTCTAGTTTTTGACTCATAGATGAAAAGTGTTTGATAAATGTGGAATACAAAGAAAGGGGAGGATGCAGTGATAATAAAGGTGAAAAGTGGAGGGTTTATGGTAAATGTGTGACTTGGGTACAGTATTGTTGTGGTTAAATTGTTCCGCCTTCGGCTTATTGTTCTATTGCTCCGCTTCGCTTATTGCTGCATTGTTAAATGGTTGCGCAAGGCGATGAAAAATTAATGGTTCCGCCTACGGCTCATTGTTAAACCGAGCCTTGGCGAGCTCAGCGAAGCTAATTGTTATATGGCTGCGCGAGGCGTCCACTTTTCACTCTTGTCCTGACGAAGGAAGGATCTGTTTTTCATTTTTCATTCAATTAGTGGACTATCGACTAAAAAAACTACCAACTACTGACTCCGAACTCCCAACTAAAGAAACTACTAACTAAAAAAACTAAACATAGCGCTGTCGAAATTGAGCGGGCGTATCACCTGTATACTTTTTAAAATATTTTTGAAAATTGGTAGGTTCATCAAAGCCACATTGAAAGCTGATTTCTTTGATGGACAAAGCAGAAGAGGAAAGGTAACGCTTGGCCTCAAGTACCACAAAGTCATCGATGAAGGTTTTGGCAGTTTTATGGGTAAAAGCTTTGCAAGCTTCATTTAAATATTTGTAAGAAACGGCCAATTGTTGGGCATAATCTTTAGCGTTGCGACTATCAGCATAGTGTTTTTCTACTTTTTGCTTGAAGGCATCAAATACCTCATATTTTCTATCAAAAGCCTTGTTGGTAATATTTAAATGCTTGATCTGTTCTAGTTTTAACAGATAAATCGTGAGGTAAGATGCCAAAATATCGGGTACGCCAAATGAAACAGAGGAAGCAGTAGTTTCCTGAATGTTGGCTAAAAACTGATTGTTTTCTGACAGACAGTGGCATTGCGATAAATTGAGGTGGTAATTATACAGACGAGATATTTTTTGTAAAGTGACTGGTGCAATGTGATGGAGTAAAAAAGCTTCGGTAAAAAGGACCATACAACCCTGATAATGAGCCGCCGTATCGAAGGCATGAATTTGACCTTTGGATACCAATAAGCAGTCTCCAGCCTTGAGGGAATACTTTTGGAAATCTAACTCGTGAGTAACAGCTCCATTTTGAATGATGATGATGGCAAAAAAGCTGAGCCGATGGGGTTTGTAAGGGCTATGATCTAAATAATCGGGCGCATTGTAGAGGAGTGTAGCAAAGTCGATCAACTCAAAACCATTCCAGTGACCAGGCTTTTCTTTGAACAATATGTTGGGTATAGATTCGATAAATGAATAAGGTAAATAGTGAGTCAAACTAGGTGTCTTGTGGCTGAGTATCTCCGCTAAGAATCACCTTATAATGATTCCGTTCCAAATGTTGATTGATGCCCATTACGGTTCTATAAATGCCATATACTACAAACAATAAGAAGAAAATAATGTATTGATCTTTTGATACCAGATTATACGAAAAGGCTGCAAACGACCCCATCAAGATCCAAAATATACCAAAGATGAGGTGAATATTAAAGCGACGCTTGGTCTGAAAAAAAGCTTCAGTACGTAATGGTTTGTTTTCATAAGCGGCTTTCATTTGATCTATGCGGGTGCTGAGATACAGTAGCTCAGTATCCGAAATACTAGACTTTTGTTGTATGTCAGTAATCAGTCGGAAAAGCTGGGCTACGATGGTTTGAGGCTGATTGGTTTTACTCACTACCTTGGCAATGAATGCATCATCAAATTGATTGGTAGAGATGTACATATGGAGACGTATATACTCTAAAAAGTGAGTAATGCGCTTTTCGGCAATGTTTTTATGATCCTTTCGCTGATAATAGAGTTTGCCCACAGTTTGGGTAAACTCCAGCGTGGTATTGGGCAATGGTTTGATGATAGGAATAATTCGTTGGGTGCGTCGTCCTTCAAAAATAATGAAGATGACCAAAGCAACAATGGTAAGCCATAAGGCCCAACGCAAGGACTCCCGGCTCATAATAAAACGAAATTTATTGGTACTTTGAATGCGCCCATCTTTATAATATTCGTCCCAGTATACCATTTGTGAGGGTAAATAAGAAAATGCTTTGGAGGCATACTCCGCATTGTTTTTCAATACCATATGATAGTTACCAAAAGCCAAAGGTGTACTACTCAAAATAAAATTACCTTTGCCATAACGCATCTTGAGCAGTACAGGTTCTTCATCGTTGTTGATGGCCAATACACTGGTATTGATATCGTTATACTTTTGGAAGTATTCGCTGACGGTGCCCCGTTTAAACCCATAAACTTGGCGGTTACCCAAGTGAGGGTTGACCATTCTAAGGGTGACGGAGTCTTGAGCATTGATGAAGAAGTAACTTGTTTTGACACCTAACTTCTTGGCTACTTCGCGCCCGAACAGCTGGGCCGCAATAAAAACTTGCCCTCCGTTTTCGACAAACTCGGTGAGTACATCAAAGTCAGTTTCACTAGGCGAAAACACCCGATTGATAAATACATAGTTAAAATCACCCTCTTCAAAATGCTTTTTACTGGCATAACTATGTTTGAATGCCTCGAAAATAGTACGTTGTTGGGTTTCAATCCTTTGGGTAGGAAATAGTTGCCGAAGCTCTTCTCTTAAAATGTAATGCCCATATGGAGCCTTGTCGCTGGCAGAATAGGAGGGTTTCCAGTTGATCTTTTTGGGCTTGGCTTGGCCAGACCACATCAGTAGAATGATGATGACCGTAACCATGACCAGAAATAAGGCGTTTTGTTTTCTCATATACTAGAGCAGGGCTTGGGTAGGTTTGGGTTTGTATTGGGCGAGCTTGGTTTCAAATTCAATAAAAATAGCTTCGGTATCATTGTAGGCCGTGTGGTCAAGCTGAAAATCACCGTAGCAAAAGTATTCAAAACGAAGGGTAATGGCCTGAAAGCTTGGGTGTAGACTGGTGTAGGCCAGTTCCTGCTCATATTCATGATTGGTTTTATCTATTTGCCAATCGATGAGTGATTGATCAGTCAGCTTTTTGAGCGTATGTAGGTATAAAAGTCTTACGGCCCTGCGATAATTTTGCTTGGTTTTGGCTTCGGCGATCAATTGGTTGAAATCCATTTCGTGGATGTTTTCGGCTAGTTCGGCAAAAACAACCTCACTTTTAGATTTTTTGCCACCCATAAAAGACAAGTCGGCATTGATGAGTTTGAGGATGGCATAAATCAAAATTCCAGAAATAATCAAATAATAAATAGTGCTTCTCACAGGGTGTTGTTTGGGGTTGTTCAGAGGCTCCCCAATGTTTTGCCACAACCACTCGCTCAGCCGAAACATTAAAGAAGGTTGTTCAGGGCGTGGAGTTTGTTGGTATTGAAAACGTTTGTCGTTTTTGTAGGCGTCTATGCTGGTTTTGTCAAACTGCCGATGTTTGATGTAATCAAGATCAGCATCTTTAGGAGTTTGCTGCGCCTTGACCGAAAAGCCCAACAAAAAAATATTGATGATGCTCCAGCGAAGCCCTGTTTTGAGAAGAGGTATATTCAAAAGTTTGTTCAAATTACTTCCTTTTTCAGTGTACTTACAAAACTAAACTTTTTATTGGCAAAGTAAAGTAATCTCTGAGGTTTCCCTATCGATTTAAGTTTCTGAACTGAAATCGCACGATAAGAACAGTCTGTAATTTGTTTTATTCTCTTGCTTAAATTTCCTTATCCAAAGACATCAGTTCGGAGACTGATGCCAGGACTTATTGATGAGTATCCAAATAGCTGATCGCAAGAAATTCAATCTTCGCAGTCTACCACACATTTGCCCTTTTTATCAATGTAGAAAGTTTTGCCTTCCATCACGACCAGGGCCAACACACCTTCCTTTTTGTTGCCATAACGATCTTTGTATTTTTTATTGCGAAAGTCCTCCACCCGGTCATATTTAAAAGGGATGATTGTTTTGCCCTGATCGTCTATGAACCCCCACTTACGGTTTTTCCAAACGGCGGCCAACTCGTTTTTAAAATTACGTGCCCCGTCATATTCCAACGCTATTACCTCTTCGCCTTTGGGGTCAATAAATCCAAACTTATTACCCAACGAAACCTTGGCCCGTGCTTCAGAAAAGTTTCCAGCCCAATCATACTTGAGGTCTATAGTCTCTTTGCCGCTGGTATCCACATAGCCATATTTGTCTTCTTTGTTCTTTTCGTCGATTTTCATCACAAAAGCCAACCCTTCTTCTCCAAACTTTCCTGCTTTCTCGTATGTTTTAGGTGGTACAATTTCCTTTCCGGTAGTATCTATAAACCCAAACTTTTCCTTCAACCTTACCCTGGCAAATCCACCACTGAAGTGAGCCGCCTCATCGTATTTGAGTTCCGTGATTTCTTGTTTGTTTTGGTCTATGTATCCCCATTTTTTACCGTTTTTTACCCTTGCAAAACCCTCCACAAATGAATCTTCGAAGGCATACTCTTTGGGAGGGAGTAATTTCTTTTTCGGAGGTTTTTGCTCCGTCTTTTGCTGCGCAAGCAACGAATCTATTGCTACCAGACGATTTTTGATATACCCATCATTGGGGCGCAACTTAAGCGCTTGAGTGTAATAAGTTTTGGCTTCTTGGTATTTACTCTGGGCCCAGTACGTATTTCCTTTGTCCAGAGCGGCTTCATATTGGCGGGTTTCTTCTCTTCCGGTTCCTCCACATCGCACAAAAAATACGAGCAATAAGCAATAAAAAAATAAGTGTTTCATTGATTGTAGGTTGGTTTTTGAAAACAAGCAATTAACCAAGCTCATTCCTGGTGGGGATTGAAATGTTCAAATACCGACCAAGAATGAGTAATGAGGTTGATTTTCAGCAAGAAATTTAAGGAATATTCGGGAGAAAATGAGGTTTGGTTTACTTCAAAATTTTCAACCAGCCTTTGTACCCTACACTGGTGTCTCGATAACGGAGTGAATAATAATACAATCCAGCCGGGGCGTTGCCACCTCCCCAATCGTTTTGGTAGTCATTGCTGCGATAAATTACATTCCCCAAACGGTTACTAATAATCAACCGCCATCCAGTAGGATCTAGTCCAGGAATTTCAAACACATCGTTTTTACCATCTCCATTGGGGGTAATGATATTCGGAATAAACAAGTTACAGTTGGCTCGTAATACTCGAATGGTATCTTGAGCTACACAAGTCCCCTGGGTAACCTGCACCCAATATTCTCCTGGATTGCTCACCGACAAACTGGCGTTGGTGCTGCCGTCGCTCCATAAATAAGTAGCCGAAATGCCATCGCGGGCCGCCTGGGGTTGCAATATCACCGATCCGCCTGTACATAGTGTGGTATCATTTCTACTACCCAGGCTGGCATTAGGTAGCGGAGCTACCAGTATCGTAATGGTACCTGTGGCTTGGCAGTTGTTGAGTTGTACCGTAACCGAATAAGTACCAGCAGTATTTACCGTGAGGGTAGGGTTGTTGCTGCCATCATTCCATACGTAGTTGAGCGCCCCTGGTAAAGTAGCGTCTAAAGTGAGCGTAGATCCGGCACAAATGGTGGCCTCTGCCCCGCCAAAATCTACCACAGGAGGTAAAATCTGGATAGAATCTCGAACCGAGCAAGTGCCAAAAGTAACGTCTACCCAATAAGTACCTACCTTGTCGGCAAAGAAGAAGGGTTTTTCGGAACCATCTTGCCAACGATAGGTAGCGCCCACCCGATAGGCATCAATAAACTCTACAGCTCCTTCGCAAAGTACCCGGTTAGGACCTAGATCAAAGTCTACCAGGCGGTATTCTACATTGATGGTATCACTGATGATGCAATCACCTCGGCGAACTGCTACCCAATATTTACCCGATTGGGTAATGGTAAGGGTAGAATTGGTAGAACCATCTTGCCATTCATAGGTAGCATCTGAGGTAGTAGCATCAAGGGTAATGGTTTCGTCTCGGCACAAAATACGATCCGCCCCCAAGTTGACCGAGGGAGGGTTGGTAAACTCAATGTACACCGAGTCGGTCAGAGAACAATTCAAAAAGCTTACTGTAGCTCGGTACCAGCCATTTTGAGTAATAAGCCGGAAGGGTTGAGTAGAACCATCTTCCCACAAATAAGTAGCCCCCACATTGTAAGCGTTGAGCAATTGTACCGAACCCTGACAAGGACGAAGTGTATCTTGATCAAAATTGAATACTTTGTCCAATACATTGATGTAAATAGAATCGGAACGTACACATTGGCCAATAGAGACCGCTACTTTGTACCAGCCTTCATCTCGGGCCACATATTGAAAATTGGTAGAACCATCTTGCCATACATAAGTACCCGTTTTGTTGAATGCATTGAGCACCAGCGAATCTCCTTGGCAAAGTGTAAGACTATCACTCGGGAAATTGACCACTGGAGGGTCGGTATAGGCTACCGTAATGGTATCGGTTTTTTGGCAGTCACCCAGGTTTACGGTTACCCAATAGGTGCCTGCTTCAGTAATATTTTTAAAAGGTTTGTATTTATTTAAATCAGTACGGTCGGTAGGAGTGTTCCATTCGTAAGTAGCTCCCAAAATAAATACATCCAAGAATAGGGCGTCGTTTCGACATAGTATGACATCGCGAGGCAAACCAAAATCGACGTCAAAAATGGTGACCTCAATGGTATCAGTCACTTGACACAAGCCTTTCGAAACAGTCACCCAATAAGTACCAGAGGTGGTGGCAGTGAGGGTAGGATCAGTAGATCCATCAGACCATTGATAAGTGGCCTCGGGATTGAAGGCATTCAATACCAATGAACTGCCATCGCATATTACGGTGTCGGCACCTAGGTTGACCACTGGAGGAGTGATAAAATCAAGGTATACTGAATCGGTAGCGGTACAATGCTCCAGGTTGATTTGCACCCAATACCAACCTGGGGTAGTGACGGTAAAAGTAGGGTTGGTGGAACCATCTTGCCATAGGTAAGTGGCACTTGAGTTAGGATTGGTGACATCCAAGGTATAGGTACTGCTATTGCAAATGGTGGTGCTGTCCGGCAAGTTGAAATTGGCATTGGGGAACGAAACCACCACTGTATCACTTTTTTTGCAATCTCCGATAGATACCTCTACCCAATAGGTTCCGCTTTGAGTTACATTATAGTAGGGGGTAGTGGTACTATCTTGCCATAAATAAGAGGCTCCAGGAGTACTGACATCCAAAAACAAACTTTGGCCGTCACAGAGTACGGTGTCTTTACCGAGGTTGGTTACCGGAGGAATCGCAAAATTGATATTGATGGTATCGGTGGCTACACAGGTTCCCCGACTCACTTTGACTGCATAAGTACCTGCGGTACTGACGACTAGTTCTGAATTGGTAGAACCATCTTGCCATAGATACGTGGCTCCTTCTTGATAGGCACTCAGGGTAACAGGTTCACCTGCACAAAAGGTTTTATCTTCGCCAAAATCTACTACTGGAGTTTGGGTAAAAGTAATGTTGATTGTATCACCAATGACCTCACAACCATTGCTAACTTGTACCCAATACCTGCCAGAATTGGTCACCGTAAGGGTAGTACCACTGGATCCATTTTGCCAGACTTTGGTTGCATTGGGATTGCCACTGTCGAGGGTGTAGGTGTCGCCACTACACAAAGTAGTATCAGCACCCAAGCTGAATGGGTTGAGGGTGATAATCTGATCAGTCACCGTAATGGTATCACTGGTGACACAATCATTGGCCGAGGTAATGGTAGCCCAATAAGTACCCGGTTGTTTAACAATGAGGGTGTCGTTGGTAGAGCCATCGTTCCAAAGGTAAGAAACGGCCCTTGGGTGGTAAGCTACCAGAGGTAAACCATTGACTGGATCGCAAATTGGGGTTTGGTCAGGGCCTAGGTTGAGCGGTAGCGGCGACTCCATGGTCACCACGATGACATCCCGAGTAGTACAAGCACCCACAGTCACTTCTACCCAATAAACACCGCCATCTCGTACGGTCAGCGTAGGACTGGTGGCATCATTTTGCCAAAGGTAGCTGGCACTTACGCCCAATATGGTGGCATCTAGGGTAAGGGTAGAGCCAAAGCACAGGGTAGTATCATTGCCTAAATTTACTACTGGAGGGGGCGCATTGCTTACCCCTACATTGAGACTACCAGTAGCCGAACAGCCTCCCCCTGCCACCCTTACGATGTACTCTCCCGATTCGGTAATAGTGTAGACCGAGTCGGTGCTTACTACCGAGGTAGCTCCAGTGGCCGGATCGGTTACTTTGCGCCAAGTATAGGTAAAATCTACATTGGGAATATTCTGATATATACTTAAAGTAGCCGACTGACCGTCGCATAAAACCAGGTTTTGTGAAGCAATAGAAATCTCAATGGCATCTACCCTGATTTGGTCTGTTTGCGTACAGCCGTCTTTGGTTACTTCAACGGTAAAAATGCCCTCTTGGGCTACTATAAATACGGAATCGGTAGAGCCATCTTGCCAACGATAGGTGGCGCCTGGTTCGTAGGCATTTAGGAGTACTGTATCGCCTAAACAAACTACCCGGTCAGGACCCAAGTCTGGTTTGAACGAGGGATTGTTTAGAATAATGGTATCACGGGTGGTTCCACAACTATTGGTTACATCTACCCAGTAGGTTCCGGCGGTATTGGTACTGAAAATAGGCTCGGTAGAACCGTTGAACCATTGATAACTGATGGCACTAGAGTCAGAGGCATCTAACAATACCGTTTCATCACAAAGGGTTTTGTCTGGGCCCAGGTCTACTACTGGAGGGCCAGTAGCAATGACTATAAATCGCTCGAATACCCGTTGGGTACCATCAGTGTAAGTAATAGTAAGCTTGACAGTATAGGTACCTGCTGACTGGTATAAGTGAGTGGGGTTGCGATTGGTAGATACATTGGCTCCACCTGACGCAGGATCACCAAAATCCCAGAGGGTTTCCAATACATCGGTATCGTCTATCAAGCTAAAGGTAGTGGTTTGTCCTTTACAATTGTTGCCATAAGTAAAAGCAATGGTGTTGAAAAAACTCTGAACAAAGGTAGGCAATCCCAAGGAAGCTGTTCGTCCAGCAAGATCAGCTCCATCTGCCTGATAAAGTGCGGTATTACCTTTGCCATCCGGGTTGTTGATTATATCCAGGGCATATCCGTATTTTGAACAATATATTTTGCCATCAGGGGCCAGTTGAAGCGCACCAATGTTATACCTGGTAGGGATTACTGAGAGTGAACGTCTGATGGTTGTTTCATCATTGCTGGTGATGTCGTATTGATAAATGTCAGGATGATATCTGCGGCTGATATAAAGTTTGCTACCATCGGGCGAAAACTCCACTCCATAGGCATACAAGAGGTTACCGAGGGTAACAGGGTTAGAAACAAGGCCAGTTTCATTGTCAAAATCAAATAACTGGCATATACCGTCGGTTCCAATAGCCACCGCGAGCTTGTTACCCAACGCAGATGCCTTGAGGTAGCCATGGGTATTGAAGGTAAACCCATTGTGGATAAGTCCTGCGTAGCTAACAATTGGATTGGGATTGAGTCCTTGGGTGGTAATTTTATAGGTATGAAATTCGTTGTTATTCCAGGGTTTGGCGATTACCCATACATCGGTGCCATTTTGGTGTTTTACCGCAGTAATTTTTTCGGTAGTAGGGGTAAACATAGGGATGTTTTTCTGAATCACATCACCTTTATTACTGTCTTTGGTTAAATCCACCAATGAGTAAGCAAAACCATTGACCCCCAGGTTATTGTCTACGGTAAAAATATAAAATAAATTGCTGTTTCCAGGGTAGGGAACAATGACGGCCGATTGGGTAGCTGATGGGTCTCCGTATAACTGAGTCCCGTTGGGCATAATTTCGTGGAAACGGTTCCATACCTTGATGCCATCGGTATAAAAAAGCAGGTTTCCGTTTTCATCACAAATGGTGGCACAACCTTCATTGGTAACGAGTTGCCCATTGGTAAGTGCTTGGGGAGGGGCTTGATTGAAATCCATTCCAGCTCCAAATCCAAAATACCAAATGTTGCCTTGTTTTTGGGCTATGGCCGGATAAGTAGTGAGGAGCAGAAAAAAAATAAAAACTTTGAGCCGCAGCATATATATAATTTCAGAAGTGAATAGGGTAGCAGTATACAAGGAAATTCAAACAAATAACTGAGTCGTTGGCCGTGGTTTTATTAGTTTAAACCAAAATGGTGGACTAAGTCAGCTTGAGTTACCTCGTCTTTTTATCGATACAGCAAAGAAACTTATGAGGGTTGCTGTACTTTGAAAACAGTTTGCTTGTATTTTGTTAAATCTAACGAAAAAACGTGGGATCAGGGCGAATTGTTCGCGATAAATTATGGATGAGCAATTGGAAAAAGCAGGATTTAAAATTTTTTTTGAAAAAAAATGATTTGTTGGGTGACCTTTATAAAACCTTGGTATAAACCACTGAAACTACTATTTCACCAAATCTTATAAACTGACTTTAATAAAACTACCCAAAGAGATGTAATTGTAAACAGTTACATCTCTTTTTTTGCTTTAGATATCATCAACCTGAAGAAAAATGATGTTTTCTCCCATTAGTGAGCGGCAAGCATTTTGATTAAGAGGCATATTGCCCAAAAAATCAT
>CALDJV010000717.1 GCA_937899305.1 uncultured Cytophagaceae bacterium | reverse complement strand
ACTGCTATTTCCACGAAGGGTTCTGTAATTTAAAAGGCCAAAGTCGAGCTTAGTATGATGGTTCTATTGTTTTATGTTTAGATATCACAGAACAATAGAACCATTCAAAAATTCAGTATTATTGATTTAGTTGAATAAAACGTTCCACATCTTTTGCTTTCCCCAATAGAATAATAATATCTTCTTCATACAGAATGGTATCTGCTCTTGGTACCCCAATGATATGTTCCTGTTTTACCTTTTTTCCGCCCTGTACTTCGTCAAACATCCGTTTGATCGTGATGAGATTCAAGTTGTACTTTTTACGTAAATCAATGTCCGAGATGGAGCGCCCCGTAACGCGTTTTGGGGTATTTACCTCTACAATTTTATAGCCATCGGGCAATGGTAAGAATGAATGAATACTGGGGTTGAGTAAGGTTTCAGCCAGATTTTTTCCTACTTCTTCTTCTGGAGATAAGATTTCTTTGATTCCCAATTTTTGTAAAATCATTCGTTGTTGAGCGTTGGCTGCCCGGGCTATGATACGGCCTACTTCGAGTTCCATCAACTGCACCGTGCTCATAAGCAAGGATTCAAAGTCTTCTCCAATGGCTACAATCACTGCATCTACATCTTGAATGTTCTGGGCCTGAAGTGCTTTCAGGTCAGTGGCATCCATAGTTACTGCGTGGGCTACCTCATCTTTGATATATTCAGTGCGTTCAGGTTTATTATCGATCGCCAATACTTCTGCACCACGGCTAGCCAAGGATTGTGCAATGGCAATCCCAAATTGCCCCATACCTACCACCGCAAATTTATTCATAATGGTATATTTTACTTTTTAGAAAGGTAATTAAAACATTTAAAGCATTCTCGATGCGATTATTATTGGGGAGAATAATGTCAGCATCGTACCGATAGGGTGCAATGTACTTTTTATAGGTGGGAATCACGTGATTTTCATAGCGATAAAGTACATCTTCCAAACCATAACCACGTTCTTCATTATCGCGGATAATACGTCGTTTGAGTCGGATGTGATCTTCCACATCTATGAACACTTTCAAATCTATTAAGCGATTGAGGGGTTTGTGATAGAAAATAAAAATTCCTTCCACGAGAATAATAGGAGTTGGAGTAAACTCCAGAATTTTAGGAGTTACACTTGGGTTATTGTAAGTATACTCCTTCTTGAAAATCGTTTTGCCTTCAGATAATTGCTTGATATCCTCAAAATATTGATCTAAATCGATAGATTCAGGAGTATCAAAATTACTGATCCCATTGACATCTTTTGGTTGCAGGTCACGATTATGATAATAGTGATCCTGAGATACCAAACAAACTTCCTCAGCATTGAAGTTTTCTAATAATTTATTGAGAATAAAGGTTTTACCAGCTCCACTTCCTCCAGTAACGCCTACAATAAAAGGTTTATTTGCCGCCATCATGCGACAAAATTAAGATATTTAGGCTAATAATGGGCCTTGTTGGAAGTATTTCTTGTGTATAAAGCTAAAGTGAGGATTGAAGAAAGGCAATCAATTTTTCAGTGGCCAGGCTTCGGTGGCTAATTTTGTTTTTTTCTTCAAACGACATCTGGGCGAATGTTTGACTGTATCCAATGGGTAAAAACACGGGGTCGTACCCAAAACCTTGCTGGCCTTTGGTGTCCTCCAAAATGGTACCTTCAATGGTTCCTCCAAATTGATGAACATCCCCGTTTAAGACCAAAGTAATGACCGTTTTGAATTGGGCATCGCGTTGAGCGACACCCTGCAAGTTTTTCAATAATAATTTGATGTTTGCTTCGCTATCACCGTGAACCCCAGCATACATGGCCGAGTCTACTCCTGGGGCTCCCGACAAAGCCGCTACCTCCAAACCTGAATCATCGGCAAAACAATTGACTTGGTAATGTTCCCAAACAAATTGTGCTTTTTGGGCTGAATTGCCTGCGATGGTACCAGTGGTTTCGGGGAGCTCTTCATTACATTGAATATCGGCAAGGCTTACGATTTCAAAAGCATCCCCAAGTTTGGCCTTGATTTCCTTGATTTTATTTACGTTACGGGTAGCGAAGCAAAGTTTCATTTTCTAATGTCTATGAGTTCTATGTCAAACCATAACACCGAGTAGGGAGGAATAGTGCTGGAACCAGTACTTCTGCCCTGAGCACCATAAGCCAGGGTAGAGTAGATCAAAATACGTTTTTTCTCTCCTTTTTTCATCCCATTCAAGGCGCGATCCCACCCTTCGATCACCTGAGAATTGGCCCGGTCATCTTTGCTCGCCACTGGGAAAACGAAAGCATCATTACTGTCAAATTCAGTTCCGTTAAGATAACGCCCAACATAACTTACAGTAACCACACTGTCGGGAGCAGCTACATCGGCTACCTCAGAATCAGGAATTTGTTTGATGTAGGAGGTAATCACAGAGTCTATTCCAATGTAATTGGTAAGGGTATCGGCAGCGATAAAATCAGTGATTTGTTCTTGTTCGTTTTTTACCTTAAAAGACGATATATCATATCTGAGTACCGAATAAGGAGGCATGGCAAAAGTACTTTGGCTGCCAAAGGCAAAGCGAGAAGGCAACAAAAAGGTGGCTTCTTCACCCTCTTTCAAGAATGTAGATGCGCTCTCAATTCCAACCAATACTTCTCTTTCGTCAGGAACGTTGTCAAATATGAAAACCTTAGGTTCGTCAAGGAATGAAGAGGTACTATCTACGACTGTACCGCTCAATAACCGCCCTACATAATGGATTTGTGCTTGGTCGCCAATTTGTGGTATTTGACCACCTGGATTGGCTTTGTTGATAATGTAATAGATCCCATTACCGGTTCGCTGTGCAGTAAGATTATTGGCTTCTAGATAATCTAATATTTCCTGATCATCTAATTTATCTTGTTTTTCCTGTTCACTTTCTTCACTAAACGGATTGCAGGCTGACATCAAGCAACTGGCAATCGCAATACTCATCAATAAAAAAAACTTTTTCATAATTTTATTTTCTCACAAATAAACAATTCTACCTTGTGACACATCCAATACTGGTGTCCGGTTTTCGGAGCATGGTTTGAATAACGCTTACTAAGATGAAACAAACTAAAAAAATGATAGATAGTGCATAAGTACTATGTAACCTTTTTTTGAGGGTGTATCATTGATCAAACCATCACAGAAAATTTTGATTCTGCGAAGTTAATGAAAGCAAATGGATAACGATTGTGCAACTGTCATTTAACATCGACTAATTCAACATCAAATACCACTATGGAATTAGGAGGAACTCCATCTCGCGAACCTTTGGTACCATAAGCCAGATGAGAGGGAAATATAAATATACCTCTTGAGCCTTTATTCATCAACGTGAGGGCTTTTTCCCATCCAGGAATGACCGCAGGTGGTTTTTGGCCCAATGGAAACTCAAAGGTTTCTCCTTTTTGTATTGAGCTAAAAACAGTTCCATCCAACAACATCCCTACGTAATGAACACTGACGGTGTCTCCTCCCCGAGGCTTTTTGCCTGAACCTTTTTGTTCAATGGAATAATAAAACCCCTCGGGTGTTTTCCGGGGAATAAATGAAGTGTCTTGGGTGATGTAGTCAGCAATGATTTTATCTTCGATTTCAAGCTGAGCCTGCTTGTTTTTGTCAAGCTCTTTCTTGATAACATCCCTACTTTCAATTTTCAAAACCTTTATAGTGTACTGAATAGTTTCATTTTTTTTCAAAAATGGGGGTAATTGTGGGTTTTTATCAGAAACAAGTAATTTACAAGGGACAGTAAAAACAACACTGTCACCCTCAGTCAATACTTGAAACATCTCTTTGTAATACCCCAAAAAGTAAGGACGTTCAAACGGGATTTGTTTTTTAGGCCCATAGGGGTAAGTGGTACTCAAGATTGAATCTTTGTGATTGCGAATCACTTGATGGTAAGTAATGTTCAAACCAGAAGCTACCTTATTGCTATTCTTTTTTCTGAGCAATATTTGGTACTTGATACCCGATTTAGTGCTTTGGGTTTTGTTAGACTTCACCCATCCCTTTTTTGTTTTACTTTCTTCGTAATCGCCAGAAGTACATGCTCCCAAGGTTACCAAAAAAAGCAAAATGCCATATCTTAAATAGGAGGTACTTACCATATGTCTTGTCGCATTAATTCATCCCTATATTCAGGCAATAAACTCAGAAATTTTTCTTGAACTTCTTCCATAGGAAGATTAGATACACCACCTGCGGCATTTTGGTGCCCTCCACCACTAAAATGTTTACGAGCAAACTCATTTACGGCAAATTCTCCCACTGAACGAAACGATAGTTTTACAATGTCAGGTTTCTCAATGATGATGACCGCAAACAAGATTCCTGCGATAGATAGCGCGTAATTGACCAATCCTTCGGTATCGCCCGGCTGATGATTAAAACGTTCTTGTTCTTCAATACTAATTGTAAAATAAGCCGTACGAAACTCTCGTAATACCATCAGCTTTTCTCTGAGGGCATAACCCAAAAACCTGAGTTTACTTTCAGTATTGTTGTCATAAATAAGCCTTTGAATACGATTGGTTTCCACACCCAAATCCATAAGCTTGGCCGTAATAAGGTGGCTCTTTTTGGTGGTAGAAGGGTGCTTAAAGGAAGAGGTATCAGTAACCAAACCTGCATATATAAACTCTCCCATGCGTACATCAATCAAGTCCTCGTCCCCCATCATTTGAATAAAATCATAAATGAGTTCAGCAGTGGCCGCAGCCTGTACATCCCAAAGCTGAAAATCAGACTGAATGTCAGGTTTTAGGTGATGATCTATGACTACGATTTTCCCGGAGGCTTCTTTCACCATGGGTTCCAGACCTTGTAGGCGATTGTAAGAAGAAAAATCCACACAAAAGACGACATCTGCTTCAGTGATCAACCGCTTGCATAAGTTTTGAGTCTTAGACCAATAGATGATGACATCGTCACTGTTGGTCATCCAGTCCAAAAAGACCGGATAGTTGCTTGGGCTTAAAACCTGTACATTGTGATTTTTTTTCTTGAGATAGCTGGCCAGTGCCAATGATGAACCTAGTGAGTCGGCATCTGGAGTGTGATGAGCAATAATGGTTACTTTCTGAGGAGAGCTCATCATTTTCTTGAATCCTTCAATGTTTTGCATTGATTATTGCTCCATTAAGATTAATATGATTAATCTTTTATTTTATTGATGTTCAGTTGCTTTTCTTTAAATAATAGAATGCAAAAATAGCCCAAAAGATTTTAAAACAATAAATTTTTCTACCTTTTCAGTTTTTAGGATAGTGGTAATAAAAAAGTTTCTAATTTTGCCCGATATTAAAAAATGTCAATTTTTTTACTGTTATGGCAAACAACAGAACTTATACGATGATTAAGCCAGACGCTGTATCTGCGGGTAATAGCGGGGCAATTATCAAAATGATTGAAGAAGCTGGTTTCCGCATTGTGTCTATGAAAATGACCCAAATGACCAAAGAAACTGCTGGAAAATTTTATGAAGTACACAAAGAGCGCCCTTTTTATGGTGACTTGTGTGATTACATGTCTTCTGGATCAATCATTCCTATGATTTTGGAGAAAGATAATGCAGTAGAAGACTTCCGTAAGTTGATTGGAGCGACCAACCCTGCCGAAGCTGCCGAAGGTACCATTCGCAAATTGTTTGCTAAATCTATTGAAGCAAATGCGATTCACGGTTCTGACTCTGACGAAAATGCAGCTATAGAAGGAAACTTCTTCTTTTCAGCAGTAGACCAGTACTAATACTTGCTCAAACAATATTGCCTGGCACTTACTATTTTATGTAGTAAGTGCTTTTTTTGTGGTTTCGAGGAGATAATTACTACCACATATAAACAAGGTGACTTACGAAGAACACAGAAAAATATATCTAAAGAAACTGATTAACCCAAACTCAGTACCATATCAAGTAGTTCGTCGGTACCAAAATAAAGGTGCATATAAGAGGCAAATACTTGCTGGTATTGATACAAATAAGTGTCAACTGCCTGATGACGAGCATTGGTTACCTGGCCGACAGTAGTAGTAGCTTGGTCTTTGACGATGTGCGAATAATGAAATTCGTGGCCTTTCAACTCAATATTGGGGGCATGTAGACGGCGATACCCAAGGCGAAGCTTCATGCGTTCCATACTGGTTTCAAAATCAAATACCTGAGCCATTGAGTATTTTTGCCCCTCTTTGTTGATGATGGCTTGGCTCAAATACATCAAACCTCCACATTCAGCGATGATTTTGCCTGACGAAGTGGCATAATTATAAATGCTTTTTTGCATTGCAGTGTTGCTAGACAAAGCCTCCAAATGACACTCCGGGTATCCTCCTGGTAGGTAAACCAAGTCGGCTTCCGGAACTTTTGAGTCCCGAAGTGGGCTAAAAAATACTACTTTTCCTCTTTGCTGAAGGATGTTTACATTCTGTGGATAACAAAAATTGAATGCTTCATCTCGGGCAATGGCCACCGTAAAATCAGATGAAGGACCACTTTGTTTGGCCGGAAGGTTAGCTGGTGGTATGGGGCTTTGGCAAATCTCCAAGATATGGTCTATGTCAACAGACTTTTCCAATGCTTGGGCAATATGATCTATAGTAGTATGATATGCGTCGAGATCCGCAATCGATAGCCCTAAATGTCGGGAGGGAATGCTACAGTCTTCCAGAAACGGAAGGTGTCCCAAAGCTGGCAGGCCTACATCCTGGCAGGCATCTACCAAAAACTGATAATGACTTGCGGTATTTACCCGGTTAAATATCACGCCTGCAATGCGAATATCTGGGTCAAAATTTTTGAACCCGTACAAGAGTGGCGCCACGGAGTAGGCAGTGGCCTTGGCATCTATCACCAGTATGATGGGCAAATCTAGTACCTTGGCAAGGTGGGCTGTACTTCCTTGGGCTTTCACCGAGCCATCAAATAAGCCCATGACTCCCTCTATGCAAGCTACCTGTGAGGCGTTGGCATAGTGAGCATAAGTGTCCTTCAAATGGTCTTGTTCCATCATGAAAAGGTCTAAGTTGATGCCAGTCTTGCCGCAGGCGACCTGATGAAACTTAGGGTCTATATAATCAGGCCCTACTTTGAAGGGTTGTACCACCATTCCTCTTTTTTGCAATGCTCTTAAAAAACCCAAGGTAAGGGTTGTTTTCCCACCATTGCTATTGGGAGCAGCTATGATAAACTGAGTTTTTTTCATTGAAGTTTTTCTTTAGTCCACAGTCCACGGTCGATAGTCCATAGTTTTTCGTCGCTTGGCGCAACCATTTAACAATGAGCCGTAGGCGGAACAATGTAGCAATCAAACCTTATTTTTAACCTCGAGAACAAGATTTGAGCATATTCGAAGTTATATTGCAATATTAGCATCTGTTACCGATAATTTAAAATGCCTATGAATCGTCGTGAATTTGTGGTAGGCTGTAGTGCAGCCATCACTGCAATGGCTGGAAGCCAAATAGAAAGCTTTGCTTTTTCGCCTGAACCCAAAGCCGAGCAAGATATTTTTGTGTTTGTATTTTTGCGTGGAGGGTGCGATGCATTGAACTTGGTAGCTCCAGTAGACGATCGACACTACGTAGCGGCTCGTCCGGCATTTTTGAGGGTGACCGAAAGTGGCAAACATCAGGGGTTGAGACTAAAAAACGGACTAAATAACCAAGACTTTAGGCTACACCAAAAAGCTAAAGCATTACATGAGTTATACAATGGTAATGATTTAGCAATTATCCACGCTTGTGGACTTGCCAATGGTACCCGGAGTCATTTTGATGCCATGGATATGATAGAGCGAGGCATCAATCAAAAAAAGAACAATACGGAGGGGTGGTTGACACGCTATTTGAAAACGGCCCAATTGGAGGGAATGTTACCCGCCATAGCTGCTGAGACCAACCTACCCAAAGCATTGATGGGAAGCAACGTGGCGGCTTCTATAAAAAGTCTGAACGATTTTAAGGTAAATGGTGATCCACGGCTTCAGGGAATTCTCAAAACCATGTATCAAGGAGATACTTTATTGCACGAAACCGCTCAAAGTACGCTTTCTACCTTAAAATACATCAATCAAAAGATCGCCAAGGATGGCAAAGGTCGTCCCAAGAAGTATCAGCCGGCCAATGGAGCCAAGTATCCCAAGGGGTGGCAAGCAGGTGGTTTGGGACAATCACTGCAAACAATTGCCCAGATAATAAAGATGGATGTAGGCTTGCAAGTGGCGACGGTGAGCTTTGGAGGGTGGGATACCCACGAAAATCAAGCTTGGAATTTTGCGCGCAAAACCGAAGGCCTTTCCCAATCTTTGTCGGCTTTTTACAATGATTTGTCGGCCTATCATAAAAGGCTGACTGTATTGGTAATGAGTGAGTTTGGGCGCAGGTTAAAAGCAAATAAAAGTAATGGTACCGACCATGGACACGGAGGGGTGGCTCTGGCGTTGGGAGGGAATGTAAATGGGGGTAAAATTTATGGAAAATGGCCTGGTTTGGCTACCGAACAACTAGACAAGCGGGTAGACCTGGACGTAACAACCGATTATCGTACCGTGCTCAGTGAAGTACTTCGGAAACGGATGGGCAGTAGAAAAATTGATCAAATATTCCCTGGGTTCAATAATTACAATCCTTTAGGGTTTGTGTAAGTTTTTTGCAGTTTTATTTAAAAAAAACACAAAAAATCGTTTTAAAAGTTAAACTTACATTTAAAAACATAGTTTTTTCCTCAAGCGTTAATAAAATGTGGTCGAGGTAATTTACCTATGCAGAATAAACAGTATGTATTAATGGTACTTACATGTCTTTATTTTGTATGATACCACGTAAGGCAAATAATTGAGGATTCAACTATGAAAAAATACCTTGTTCAACCCACACATCTCATTTACTGTTTTCTTTTTTGTACTCATTTCGTCCAAGCCCAAGTGGCGGTTTGGAATCCCTCCGTGGCTACCAGCCAAACTGGTGGAGTATATGACAATTTAACCGATAATAGTTGGTATGTAGCAGCCAACTGGAATTTTACTTCTGGTTCGGCTCCAGGTGGAATCCCCGACGCAAACACCGATGTCATCATTCCAGGTAGTGTTCCGATTTGTTATATTCCTGACGAATTTAAAACGGGGAGTATCAATACCTTGCCTCGGGCCAAAAGCATTACCATACAAAGTGGAGGTGGCTTGCGTAACCTTGGTGGTAAAGGACTAAGTCAAGAGGCTTTGTTTTTAGAAATTGCCGGAGATTTGACCATCGATGCAGGAGGAACGTATCTGGGAAATACCGAAGAAATTCGGGTAAATGGCAATTTTTTAAATAATGGTGACTTTATCATTGAGCTTGGAACCAATGTACTAGAAGTTGGGGCAAACTTTACCAACAATGGCCGCATTTCTAAACAAGGATCTATTGTCAATAGAAGGCTTAACCTGGACTTTCGCTTGGGTACCAATTCTATCTATACCAATAGTAATGGTTTTGGAAATACCTACACCACCTTTTCTACCTACAATACTTCTCCTGGAACCAACCCATTTACCAATCAAGATTTGTTTGTGACCGATGCTGTGGACGAGATGTTGATTACCAAAACAGGGAATGCAACCGTGACCAATAACGATACAAGCGACCCAACGGTGATTTACGTAGGAGTAGTGACTGGTAATGGTGACTTGGAAGTGGCCAATACTGGAAACCTTACCATCATTAGTGGGTCACTGTTGATCAAAGATGTAGTGAGTACCACTACAGCTGTGACTGTGGCTGACGGAAGCCCTACCCACCCAAGGGGATATGCTTGGAATATACCCGATGCGGATATTGATGTAAGAGGAAACTTGACCATATCGGATGCTGGGCCACTGGGAAGTGGCAATGGAGCTAGCTTAGATTTATTTGATACTAATGTGAATGCCAATAGCCTTGCGATGCATTTGGGAGGTGACTTATTTGACGAAAATACCGAAGAACCTCGTAATGATGCTGATCGCCGAGGCTTTTACATTGGAGTGACTACTATTATCTCCAACACTAATGGTAACGATAATCAACGCCCTTGGTTGATATTTAATGGAGCCAGAAATGGATCGGTCAATACCCAAACCATTCGTGGAAGGTACACCCTACGCAACGATGCCGCAGATGAATTAACTGAAGGAGCTGGAATGGTATTACCTTATGTTGTTATTCTGGATAATGACAATCTGAATGGAGCTACTGAGACCGATACCAACGTGGAGTTGGCTTCAGGAGTGAGGATTGTAGGCGATATTACCATTCATAAGAATACCATATTTAACCTATTGAGCAACAAAGTATTGTTAGGTGACAACCCTGACGATGAACTGAATGCATTTGGTACCTTGAGGGCGGAGTCCAATGCTGAGTTTCGGATGCACGATGATGTAAGAATCAGAGGGCGAAATGGTGGATCACTCATCATTGCTGGTTCTAACTCAGGCCCGGTATTCTTCAGTAGAGGCGATACTGGCAGGTATCGTGTGATGGCGTATAGTGGATGTTATGTATCCGTGATTTATGGTGATTTTTTTGCCATGGTGGGGAATAACAATGATAATAAGGGTGCTTTGACTGGAACCAATACTGGATATGCATTGCCCAATACCGGAGTAGCTACTGACAATACCAATGGAGGGTCAAACAGTAATGGAGGATTTAAGGTCTACGAGGGAGCCACCCTTGATCCCGTCAATAATTTTAGTTTTGGTCGAATGCCCAATAGACTTACCCTTAATATGACGATTCCAATTGATGCAACCAATGCGCCCGAATATGTTGATCCAAGTACTGGCGCAACTGGTTTTGGAACCATTACCATCGATGGATTTTTCTTTGGAGGAGGTACCGGGAGTACCGTGGTGAGAAACAACATCAGTGGAGCGATTGTGATGACCAATACGCTGGGAAACTCGGCCGCGGCCGGAGTGGGAGAGATTTATGACCGAGGCATTTATAATGATCCTGGCGATCCTGATCGTATTATTTGGAACACCTTTACCAAATGTATCTGGAAGGGAGGAACCTCTACTGATTGGAATGATGCTTCTAACTGGATTAACGATACAGGGGGGGCTTTAGGATTTGTACCAGGTACTCCTACCAATACTGCAGTAGATGTCATTATTCCCAAAGGGGCTGATCGCAATTGTGTAATGAGTGCGACGGCAAACAACCTACATTTGGAGGGAACCATTAGAGTGAACTTTCCCGATGGTAGTTTTACTGGTATCACCGGATCAGCTAATCGGACCCTTACTATGAACACTGGAGTAACATTATTTCAGGTAGATGGAGACTTTATGATTGATGATGATGGGGCCATCAGTGTTCACAGTGATGCAGCGCCCAATCAATGTCGAATAGAAGTAGGAGGCACGATTAACTTTGATAACAATGCGGTCACTTTTACCGAAGGTACCTCCATATTGGCTTGTGTGGGTGATCAGCGTCAACGGGTAACGCTTAGAGGAGAGCAGTTGTATACCTTGGAGGTAGCGGCTACCAAAACTGGTGATGTGTTTTGTGGTGGAGCGACAGTAATGAATGGAAACTTGGAAGTGAAAGGCGGTTTATTTAGAGGAAATGCTGGAGGGGCGAATATTAGAGTGAAAGGAGACATGATTCAGACCGGAGGAGATATTTTTCCCTGGAACAGCGATTTTTTCCTGGAGGGGAGTTGGTTGAACACCGGAGGGACCATGGCCAATGCTGGAAATGGTTCGTTTAACTTTGAACCGGGCAATACCACCACCAAACAAATTCAAACCAACGGACAAAACTTTACCACGGTGAACTTCAATGACAATGGTTTGGGAGCGCTTACTGAATATGACTTGATAGATGACTGGACAATATTGACGATATTAACAATCAAAAATAATTGTCAGGTAAATGTGCCAGATGCAGTAACCGCCAATTTTGGTCGAACCAATATCAACACTGGTGGAATACTCAATGTAAAAGCAGGAGGTACGTTGGCTATGGAAGCAGAGGAAACCTTGACCGTGAATGATGGCGGAAAAATTAAAATTATTGGTGAAAATACAAAATATGCCCGACTTACTCGGCAAGGGGCCAGTGGCTCTTATGCAGTAAATATTACGGGTACGATCTCGGCTCGTTATTATCTGATAGAATCGTTGGGTACCAATGGAATAAATTTACAAACCAATGCCAAAACCGAGAGTCCTGGTACGATTATTTACGGAGGAGGAGGGAGTGGTTATACTTCGGCGCCATCGGTAACTGTAGCTGGTGGAGGTGGTTCAGGGGCCGACTTTACCGCGGTGCTTACTGCAGATGCGGTGACTAGTTTTACCAAAACCAGTGGGGGCATCAACTTTACCCAAACACCTACCGTGATTGTTACAGGTGGTGGTGGATCGGGGGCCACTGGAAGCGCACAACTCACCGCAACTACCTTGGATAGAGTCGTGATTTTTAGCGGCGGAGCAGGTTACAACAATGGAACACATTCTTACACTGTTTTAGGAGGGAGCCCCAATGCCACTGTTGAGTTTGTAGTAGCATCAGGAGTGATTACCAATGTCAATGTAACCAGTGCCGGAGGAGGATATACTGCCACTCCTACCATTAATCTCAATGATGTAGTTGGATTGGGAACTCCTACAGCACAGGCTTCAGTAGATGCCTACCTTACAGCTACATCAGTTGATCAGATTACAGTGCCTACCGAACAGATTTTCCCGGTAGCTACCTTCAGTGATGGAATATTTACCGATGGAGTAGATGGTGGAGCGTTCATTACGATTGCCAGTGATATATTTACTTTTCACCGAGCAGACAATAATGTATATAGTAGAAATGCAAGTACTACACTAGATGGTTCGAATACTTATACCAGTACCTTGCCTGCAGGAGTGACTCATGATTATAATACCAACCCCAGAATAGATACCATTTATAATATTGTATTTCCTAAAAACCCCGGAAGTACTGCGGCAAACATCCGACGAACGGTGACGAATAACAATGCGTATCGTCGAATCATTATCAAAGATGCTTTGGGAACATTTTCAGGAGAAGATTTTGACAATGAGGCCGCAATAACTGCTCGAGCAGCCAATGACCCAGACGCAATTTACAATCCAGATGGGATAGAGACCGATAGCATGTTGGTATGGCGTACCGAAGGGGTAAAACGTTGGGATGGAGGCCCAAACTCTACCGGAACCTCGTGGAGTGACCCCCAAAACTGGCGACCTGATGGGGTTCCTGGGCCGGGTGATAAGGTGATCATCAGCTATGATTTACTACAACTACAATGGAATGTGGTGGCGGGCCCGCCCGACGTGGTCGCACCTACTAATTTTACGATTGATTTTGACTTGGATCCCGCTACACAGCCCATTACTTGCCGGAGCTTAACTGTGGAGTCCATTTTACCCGACCCAAATGCTACCAATACTACCAAAACGGTTACCTTGAACCTACTGCGCGATATGACCATTTTAGAAAATGTGGTGGTTTCGTCAGATGTTACGATAAATCCTACTGCTTCCATTACGCTCAATGTAGGAGGGAGCTGGAATAATGATGGAGACTTTAATCCTACTTCGCGTGCGATGACGGTAGATTTTAACCAAAGTTTTACCCGAACCGTGACCAATGGAGGAGGGTCCAGGTTTTATAATATACTATTTAGCCAAGGAATTACTGACTTAGGCTCGGACTTGTACGTAGAGGGAGATCTCACGATAGAAAATGGCTCGAGTTTGAGTCCTTCTAATAATAACCGTCAAATTACCATAGAGGGAGATTGGATAAATCGAGGTACTTTTGACCCCAGGCAAGGAATAGTACAGTTTGGTAATGGGGGATCGGCTACGCAATTGGTAAGCAAGGTGCCGATTAACGAACCTCAGGAGTTTTACAGTGTCATCGTACAAAAACCCTTCGGGATATTAGAAACCGGGTCGCGTATGCAAATCAACCAACAACTGGATATTAAAAATGGTAAAATACTCACTGCCAAAGACAAAGAATTGATTTTTGGAGACAATAGTAACCTGCCTTTGGTAACGAGTTCTAGCTATATTGATGGTCCCTGTGGACACTTATTCTCAGATGCGACTACCTCGGCAAATTTCAAGTTTTACCCCATTGGTAAAAATGATACCTACCTAGGAGGATCAAATGCAAATCGAAGAATCCAATTGAGTGTCCGAACGACGAATTTGTCTATTCCGGCTGGGCAATTTTTATTAATGATTATGGAACAGTTTGAGACACCTGCGCCTAGTCGTACTATTCCAGCTACTTCTTCGGCCAATTATGTGTCCAGAAGTCGTTATTGGAGAGTAACCCAAGGACTGTATCCCAATACCGACTCTGGCCCTTTGCAAAATGGAGGCACAGATGTAACCATAGAAACGGCCAAAATTCAATTGGCATTTGATGCCAGTTCAGAACGAGGTGATTATACCCTGGGTACCAACCCTTGGTTGTTTGGTACCACCATTCAGGAAGTAGATTTTGCGGAGTTGGGGGGACTCTCGATTTTGAAGGATAGTGGAACAGATAAGAAGGGAGAAGGAGTGAGTTATCCTACCGTAACCGTAACCGATAATACTCCAGGTAGTGGTGCAACTGCTACCGCCAATGTTGACGCAAGTGGAACAGTCACTGGGTTGACGGTAGTAAATGGAGGGAGTGGATACAGTGCGGCTGATCCTCCTTTGATCACAATTGGTGGGGGAGGTGACGAAAATGGGATCTTGAATGGTCAAACCAACGTAAATAACGCGGGTACCGAGGCAACTGCCACTGCCATCGTAGATGGAACAGGGGTGATTACGGGCTTCACGATGATAAATAATGGTAGTGGCTACAATACCGATGACCCACCCGTAGTAACTGTTGGTGGAGTAGGAGCAATTGGCCAGGCGATAGTGGCTGGTGGTCAAATTACCTCCATTGAAGTTGTGGCCCGTGGAACAGGTTATAAAACTCCAGTAGTGAGCATTACTGGGGTGACTTCTGGCACTTCTGCGGATTATAACGCTACAACCGATGCGAGTGGGAGAGTAACTGGATTTACCCAAGTAAGTGCTGGAAGTGGCTATGTAATTGGATCATCGGAATGGCAAGATGCTGGAAGTGATATCAATAATATCAATAGTCAGCAGTTTACGGTGGAGTCTACTGGACCCAATGCGGCTGATTTTACTTTTTCTACCTTGGGAGATGGTATTTTTACGCTGGCTTGGAATTTCATCTCTTTGCCAATTCAGTTCTTGGAATTGAAAGCTGATGCCATCAACAATGAAAAAGTGGCCTTGAAATGGACTACAAATAATGAAGATGAAATTGTGCAATTTGAGGTGCAAGCAAGCCGGGATGGAGGCAAAACTTTTGAAACCATTGGAGAGCGTCTAGGAAAAGGAAATGGACATGGGGTAATCAGCTACGAGTTTATAGACAACGTGCCAGTAGATGGGATGAATTATTATCGCTTGCGCCAAGTAGATGTCAATGGCTTAACTCGTTTTACCAAAGTGATTACGGCTGATATCAATCGCCCGGCTATTTTTAAGGTAACGCCTAATCCAGCTCAAAAAGGGCAAGATGTTCAAATTGAATTATCGAACATTACTACAGGAGAAAATATTACGATTACACTACTGGATATTCAAGGAAATGTAATCAGTAATCAGGAAGTGGTGAGTAGTGGTAAGTTAAATTACAAGTTACCTACTACGATTCCAACTGGTTTGTATATGTTAAAGGTCAAAACCGCCAGTAAGTCTTATCAATCTAAAATAGTAGTGAGGTAGACGATATAGGTAATCTTTTAATTGTAAAAACTCCGATTGAAATTTACTTTCAGTGGGAGTTTTTTTTGTATAAATGGTAATTCTAGGGTTGGAGCATTACTTGAAAGGGAATTCCCATTCGCCTAAATATTGAAAACTTGGTAAAACTTTAAAAATGTTATTTTTGTATTTTTTATTT
>CALDJV010000716.1 GCA_937899305.1 uncultured Cytophagaceae bacterium | reverse complement strand
TTAGCAGTGTCAACTCACCGCTCGGGGTTCGTTTCATTTGGTTTCCTTATCAGATCAGTAAGACCAAATGAGGGGATGTAGGTGATGATCACAAAACCTGATATACACACGTATCCAATTCGGTGGTCTTACCGAAGGGTAATGTCATGAAGTTAAGAATTAAATGAATTTTGAATATCGATCAATGAACTCCGAATTATGGAGTGAAAAACGGCGATACGCTCAGTTATTGGGAATGTAAGCCCTCTTCTTACATCGTTGATCAGCGTTCATTAATCAATATTCTTTCACCAACTTAATGACGACCATCTAAAACAGTCTCCTCCAATTAGCCTTTGAATCACTGATGGATAAGCTATTTCTCATCAATGATTTTCTGCTGAATTTCGAGGGCTTCTTGTAGTATGGCCAATTGCAGCATATTTAAGGTCAATAACACCTCAGACTTGCTCGCTCCTTTGAAATAAAATTCCCCAAAACTGGGTGGGTCTAACCTTTGTTTTTGGGGAAGCAGTTGGATATAACGACGCGTCCAGGAAGTAGTATCAGATAAGTAATCAAAGTTTTTTTGTCGATATGCTTGATGGTATTTATTGAATGTCTTTTCTAAAATGCTTGCATAACTTGGGCGATCATCGCCAAGCATCAAGTCTTGGATATTAGTTGAGGCAGTTTTTTTCTTAATTCGCAAATAATACTTAGTTACCTGGTTGACAACCAAGAACATTGCTTGATCTAATTCTTCAATTTTCTTGATTTTCTCAATGCTTAAAGAAGTAGTCGTGGTGTCTTTCAACCTTTGAAGTTTAGCCTCAAAATGAACTCTTAATGTTTTTACCGAATATTCAAGACTACTTTTAAACTGTAACATTTTGTACTCTTCAAAATTAGCTTTCGTTCTTTTTGTTGGACTACAACTTATATTACTAATAAGTAATATGAACAAAGTATGCTTTATAAATAACTGCCGCATCATTACTTATCCAAAATATAGTGTTTCATTTTATTTCCTTCAATTTTATAATATGCCGGAAAGGGTCCATTTTCATTCTCATATCCAGTACTCCTCAAAACTGTGAAGTATCCTTTATGCTTGGTCGATGGCCTATAACGAGGTTTATCAAGGCTTACATCAAAGCTATACAATTGACTACTCATCTCAGGCAAGCCCCGTCTTCTCAATTGCTGATTGACTTCTATCTCTACAATTTTGGCACTGGTGCGGTCCTGGACCCTCTCGAGTTGGTCTTTGAGGCGGCTAATATAACGAATCGCCGAATTATAATCATCCAATTGAGAAGCCGCCAATGAAGGAATGGGTTGATTTTTTTGGCGGGCGATTTTTGCCTTGTGCCCAGTCCACTTGGCCAGCATGCTACCTTGGTCATAAGCGGCGCCAAATCGGCTGGTGGCGTATCGCAGGGTTTCGGCCACCATCACCAAGTCGTTGTAAACTTTGCTCTTGGTCAACACCACATTGGGAGTCAGCGCTCCATACGCAGAAAAAGCAGCCAACAATTCGTCCAAATTGATGTCTCCGTGACTATACCCCGTCCAACCCAGCTGGGCATCGGGTAGTCCGGCATTGTTCGAAAAAGTATGGCCATGCAGTTTGCGCCCGGCCACAGTTTCGTGAGGACGTTCCTTTTTCGATGGCTTTCTTGGGCCAGGGTCATCCGTCGGGGTTGTTTTACTGGGCTTGCCCGGTGTATAAGTCACGGTGGGTCTGGCGGCTTGCCTGATTTTGAGCGGTTTCCGAGCTTCAACATAATACTCTAGTGCATAATAAAAATCTGTTATTCGGGCGATTCGGGGGCTGTATTTGATCGGAGTCTGGATGTGAGAAATTTTGGGATACACTCCTCGAAAACTGACTTTAAAATGGGCCTTGACGTACGCTCCGGCAACCATTTCGAAGCTTTGGTAACGGCTGGGTTTAAACTTTGCCTTTTTCAAGGCCTGAATGTAATAGCCAAACACTCTTTGGACAAAAGTAGAGGGGTAATCGGCATACTTGGAGAGGTCGGCTGGAGGTATCTTGGGGTACCCCTCGGCTTCCAAATCTATTTCAAGTGCTGGTTCCAATACTTCGGCCCGCTCAGTAGTTTCGGTGTGGAGATTGGTTTTGGGTTTACGCTGTACTGGGCGCTGCTTGGCCTGAATGGCACCTCGGCCAAAACCATTGGCCTTGGGAGGCGGCAAAGCACCCTCTCGGGTAGTTTTGGGCGTGTAGTCGATATTGCCACTCCATTTTTTTTGGACGGAAGGCTTGTTTTTAGAAGTGGATGTATTTGACTGCCCCTGGTTTTGCTCTTGGTGTTGCATATTATGAATGAGAAATATTTCTTTTGCATCATTAATTTAAAACAAAACGTTTATCACAAATATAGGCAATTCACGAAATAAATTTCGTGTTTACCCCAACAAAAATAACCAGAAGCAATGTGATGATTGTATGAGTTGGATAAAATGACTTTTAAATCCACCAAATTGTCATAATATTTGATATTTTTGGCGATGAACATAACCGAACAAAGTAAACAATATGCGATCCGTTGCCATCGCGAAACCAATCATTTGTACGATGAACACCCTTATGAAGTACACTTGCAAATGGTCGCCGATACTGCCGCACGTTTTATCCATCTCATTCCCGAAGCAGCACGCCACGAAGTAATTGCCGGATGCTGGGTGCATGATTGCATAGAAGACTGTCGCCAAACCTACAATGATGTCAAAAAAGCCACCAATGAAACCGTGGCCGAATTGGCCTATGCCCTTACCAACGAAAAGGGGCGCAACCGCCAGCAGCGCGCCAATGACAAATATTACACCGACATGAAAGCTACCCCTTACGCGGTGTTTATCAAGTATTGTGATCGCATTGCCAATGTAACCTATGCCAAGCAACGAGGCAGCCGCATGTTGGGCGTTTATCAAAAAGAAGTAGACGCTTTCATTGATAAAATCCATCAGGCACCTTACGACGAAATGGCCAAGCACTTACGCAATTTATTTGAAAATTAACCCCTCCCCTCTTCTCCATTGTTGTTCAAACACAAGGCTTCTAGCAGCTGTTAATCTGCTGTTAAACGCCTGTTAAAGCCTTGTTAAACTACTATGTAATACCAACTACCAACGTTTTTTTGCAGTACATTCACCCATCAAAATTTCTCAACATACATTAAAACTTGTATAACTATGACTCACAACCTGCGTCTAACCATGGCGAAATTTTTAGGACTATTGTGGTGTGCTTGTATCGCTACTTTTGCCCAAGCCCAAAACGTAACCACGCCAAGGGCCAGCCAAGCCGCTGAAGTATCTCAAACCATTGGCCTTACCAAGGTCACTATCAACTATTCGCGCCCCTCGGTACGAGGCCGAAAGATTTGGGGTAACCTGGTGCCTTATGGTTTTCAAAAAATCAACTTTGCCAGCCGAGGTGAAATTCCCTGGCGAGCTGGTGCCAATGAAAACACCGTATTTACCAACTCTCACGAATTGAAAATCAATGGTAAAACCCTGCCAGCAGGATCTTATGGCTTCCATTTGGCTTTACAAGAAAATGGAAATGTCACCGTGATTTTTTCTAAAAATAACCAAGCTTGGGGAAGCTACTTCTACAAAGAAAGCGAAGATGTGCTAAGAGCCGAGGGTAAGTTGACCGACTCACCACTTCAGGTAGAGCAGTTGATGTATCTTTTTGAGGATGTCAAATCCAACAGTGCTACCATCAGTCTGTATTGGGGCAAAAAGAAAATCTCTTTCCCAATTACGGTAGATGTAAAAAATATCACCTTGGCCAGTATCAAAAAACAAATGACCAACGTGCAAGCGTTCAACTGGCAAGGTGCCTACAGCGCAGCCCGATACGCGACAAGCAACAACCTTGATATGGACCAAGCTTTGGCTTGGATCAATCAATCGATCAGTCAACAATCTAACTTTCAAAACAATTCTTTGAAAGCTTTTATCTTGATGCGCACCAATAAAAAAGACGAAGCTTCAAAAATGATTGATCAAGTACTCCCCTTGGGCAATGTAAACCAGTTGCACGGATTTGGACGCCAATTGATTAGAGCCAAGATGCCTCAAAAAGCCTTGGAAGTATTTGAGTATAACTACAAAAAGCATAAAAACACTTGGCCAGTAAACGTAGGCTTGATGAGAGGTTATTCGGCCAATGGCGATTTCAAAAAGGCATTGAAACACGCTAAAGCAGCTTTAAAAAATGTCCCTAAGGGCGACACCCGTAATGGCCCTTCATTGCAAGCTGCGATCAAAAAGCTGGAGAAAAAAGAAGACATCAACTAATTGAGTTGCTATTTCATAACTATGAAAAACATGAAGATCAGGACAAACCTGGTTTTCATGTTTTTTTATTTGTGCTCACATCAATTGCTCAGGACATACAATAATGAATAAGGACCTTCACATCTATTTTTATCTCTAAAATCTTTTCAAACATTTTATGAAAAGCATTCTCCAAAAATGCAAAAAAATAAAGACCAGAGAGTCTCTGGCCTTTATGTTACTACTATACAGGTAAGGTAGTTTGTTCTCAGATTACCTCCCTATAATTAATTCTATTTCTTATCCAGCATTATTTTGTCTCGCACGTACTTCATCATCAAAAACATTTCTTGAGCTATTTTTTTGACCGTTTCATCATATTTTGAATTCTGAACAGAAGTATTGTCATAATGGCGAGGATCACTGAATGGCAGCGAAAATCGCTTGGTAGCGCCTGGTACAATGGGGCAAGCCTTGTCGGCATCAGAGCATACCATTATTCCCGCAAAATCTGATTGAGGGTTGATTGTATTGGTAAATTTCTTAGAAAACAGCGCCCATTTTGGTTGTTGCTCTCCTGCCGATACTTGCACCTTTGGATTCCCCCCTTTACCTTTCTGTATCAAGAAACCCGCTCTGCTAAGCCCAGCAATGGCATTTTTATTAAACGCAGTGGCTTCGGTACCTCCTGAATAAGCTGCTACCCCTTTGATACCGTAATACAAAGCTGCGGTGGCAATCCAAGTTTGAGTTATTTGGCTGCGACGCGAGTTATGGGTACAAATGGCCAATAGATTGGCCTTTTTACCAGCTTTGAGCGATTGATATACGTAGTTGCCAATTTGCTCAAGGACTATTTTTCGCTTGGCAGGTACTTGATCCAGACTCCCTGTAACTGTCTTGACATAGTCATCCAGTTTGTTAGAAAATCTTTGAGCTGATACTATTTGGGTTCCACCCAACAACATCAGCAAGGATAGTTTAAATGATAAAAGTAGTTTCATTGTCAATATTTGTACTGTTTCAATTCATTGTAATGATACTGATGATTTAGCACCAAGTCTACTTATGTTTGATGAAGCAAGTTGCTATCATTGTATTATTGCAATATTACGATTATTATATTCAAAAAAAACGTTACTTTCTTCTAAAAACTCAACAACAAGGTCCGGAGGTGGTAGGATCGTTATACAAGCCAAACAAGGTCTCAAACAATTCCTTGGCTTGCGCCCATCGCTCTGGATCAATACAATAACTTATGCTTGCTCCCTCGATCGTCCCTTTGATGAGCCCAATGGCTTTCAGTTCTTTCAAATGTTGGCTAATGGTCGCTTGGGCCAATCCCAGCTCTTGTACCAAATCTCCATTGATACAAGCATCTGTTTTAAGCAAGTATTGAACAATGGCTACCCTCGCCGGATGGGCAAATGCCTTGGCAAGTTGGGCCAGTTCGTTTTGAGATGTTGTAAAAAGGTGAGATTTTGTAATACCCATACATTATATTTTTATCATTGCAATATTACGATTAATTTAGTAAAGAATCAAAAGAATTTAACGCATTTATATTGTCAAAAACCACTTCGAAAAAGCATAAAATGACCCCGAAAGGTCATTTTCTTTGAAATATGCATCCAATGAACGGTGCATACAAGTAAAATCTCTCTCGGGCACCAAAATTCATTTTTTACAAGGATTCTCTTTCAGCCAGCTACCATCATTCGCTTTATTGCTATAGTTCCACATCCCTTCTTGATATTGGTATTTGAGGGCCGAAATATAAATTTTACCACCTTTTTCCTGATACTGTTCTCCATAATAACATAAAACCTGGCCCAGGTTTTTATAGAAGTCTGCCGGAATGTTCTTATCCCTATAAAAAGTCGATTGTCGGATGCCTGTTTTCATCACTCGCTTTCGAACTGGTAAAAAAAGCACCAGATTTTCGGCTTTTATCCGCTTAAAGATCAGCGTTTTACCTGGAATCAGTCCTACTACTTGAAGCTGGTCCTCTTTAAAAGTCACTTTGAATTTCGCTTCTATTTTGTTACCGCCTTGAGCATTTTTCTGGGCGCTTTTTATTCTTACTACTTGATCAAATGCACCCATTTCCATCACTTCCAAGGGAAGCTGTTCCGAAGGGTTCTGAGAAAAACTCATCCTCAAATTCGCATTCGTAGGATCATCTGGTGATTGATAAATTTTGATCCAATCATTGGCTGATTTTTCATAGATATACACGTTGTCTGGTTGTGTACACTTTTCACAATCTTCAGTTGATTGGCAGGCAAATAAAAAGGATAAACATAAAAATGGTAATATGACCGTGAGTTGTTTTTGCATGATACTGCAATGATTTATGTATAGTTTAGAAAATAGAATAAAAGTGATTTAGAGTTGCTTTTATTCATTAGTAATACGGAGTCCCTCAGGACAAGGCCTAAGCTTGTTCTTCTTTTATCGACGGTTGTTTTTCTTATAAGGCGTAGCCAGTAGTTTTTGCAGACTGGGCGTATTTGTTTTGATAAAATCAACCACAGCTTTGGTAGCCCCATCCTCCTTGTTTAAGTTATCCCAATACCTTTTGTATACCGATTGGCCTTGATTCGTTAATTGGATCAATTGATGCGACGTGCCCGAGGCTTCGCTTGTATAACGGCCCGCACTTTGGAGGCTCATACTCAGTTTTTTCAACTTTTTAAAGTGAGCGGTTTTCACATCAAAATTTTGTTGGGCAATCGTATCACCATACACATCCACACTGATGGTTCCTTTGCCTTCAGCTTGCCAAGTAATGGTATAACTACGGTAAAAGCTGGGATCAATGGCACTGTCGCTATAACGATACACCACGCGATCAAAATTTTGATGATCGGCTTTACAGTTCCATAGCAAACAGGTAAGTAAACCAAATACGATTGGTTTTAAAGCATCATGAGTCATTCGTTCTTATAATTTCTTGTTGGGTGATGTTTTAAAAATAAATACATTATTTAAGCATTTCTACAGTCGTGCCACTCTTTAAGTCATTTATTCGGATTATTCGATGAGGGGCCTCTTTGCTAATATAAAAGATATTGGATACAGGCCAAGGTCTAGCACACTTCAGGAGTACTGGTTGAACCTTGAACTTTCCAGCTGGCACCTGCACTTCAGTTTCATTTTTGAATACTTTCAGGTACCACGCTTCAAATCGAAGTTCTACCGGGTCAAATACATTTAAATTTCGTTCAAACTCTGGTTTTAATGTCAGATGAGGCATCAAACTAACCACCAAGGTTGGAGTCATCCAGGAATTGACGATGGTATCTACCTGTCTGGTTTTAGATTCACCTCGATGTGTATTTGTAAGACTCATCTTTATTTGATTGCCCTGAGCGTTTAAATTCCCTTTCATGTGACTTTCAATCAATCTACCCTTGGTCTTCACGTTGGTCAGTTCCCTGAGATCTGTATTGATAGTGGCCGTATAATCTACCCAGTGATTTTCATCAAATGTATAGATATTACGAAAAGATACTGTTTTGCCCGCCTGTTTTGCCTCGTATGTAAAACGGCCTATTTTTTCCTTCTGACGATCTTTAATCACATAGTGGATGGTTTCTGTTTTTAAGTGCTTTAAATTGACCTTCATGCCAATTACTTGGTCGATAGGTTGCCTATGTTGCCCCATCACCTGCAAATGGAGACAAATGCACGCCAGGCCTAATACGATTGCTTTAGTTTTTTTCATTCTGATTTAGTTTAGTAAAGAGTACTTGCGGATTACGAGGGCTAGTTTTGTGGTTTAAATACCAACATTTTCCCATCCCTCCATAGGTTTATATAATTAGTTTTTAGTTTGATGATTAAACGAAGGTTTTTGCCTTTGGGAGTCGTAAAATTGCAAACACGTTTTTCCTGCTCCAACTTACAGTGATTCCTCGCCTCTGCCAACCAAAGCTCAGGCGCCTGGTTATTTTTTTGATAAATAATATCACCCAAAAAGGGCAAGCTTCCCATCATAATTTTTTCTTGGCCATTGCGATATTCCGCCATATACAAAAACTCTTTTTTACGGCCATTCGGATAAGTAAATAGAATGGTCATCGTTGACCACACTTCAAACCTTTGCCCAGTTTGAGGGTTGGTTGCCATCCATTTATCATATCTATTTGTTTTCTTGAGCTGAAGTTTTATTTTTTTAGCAAAGACGTTACGCTGGTAATACAATGCTTTGATTTCCATATTATTTGCCCCAGTTTTAGCATAAACCAACTCCAGGTTTTTGCCATTCCAAAACATCAGTTTTGATAGTGATTGACCTTGCGCAAATGAAGATGCACCCAAGCCATACATCACGGTAAATATGATTAATTGTAAGTTTCTCATAGGTCTTTATTTGACTATTTGTTTGCCTGAAATGTGATTATAAATCATTTGATTATTTCAACTACCAAGTCATTTCCTTGATCCATCCGTATTAGTTTTTGAAGTGATTCTTTGCTTACATACCAAGTGGGTGATATACCAGTAGCATCACTACTTTGCAAAATTATTTTTTGGACTTTGAATCTCCCTGCGGGTACTTGTATTACTTCATCATTGTTTTCACGAGGCTTTAATAAATCAATTTTAAAACCTTCATTTTAATGGCACCTGTGCAAAAGTATGGTTTCTGAAAATCAAAATCCTTGTAAATAAGGGAATGGTAGGCTGAGGCAGGTAAGTGGTAGAAATTATTCAGGGAAAGGTTCAACAGCACTTAGGTAAAGGCTAAAATAACTGAATTGTAGCTTTGAGTCTTAGAGATAAAAACCAGGGAGGCTCCAAAGGTGAGAGGTATCTCATTACCAACAATTCAAAAATGCCTCAAAATCAAATTGTCATCCTATATCAAAGGCCATAGAATGTATCAGTATTTCATCCATCTTTAAAATAAAATACCACATTCCGTAAATGACAAGCCAAGAGCAAATATTGTATTCCTTGAGTACTAAAATATCATACAGCAATGCTATTAGCATCCTTAATAGTATTTTTATTATATTTATTTGACCAGCTTTTTTTAGTTTTCAGAATTTTGTTGAGAAATTTGTCATACACAAATTAAAAGTCCTTAACTGACCATTTTATGAATATATTACTTGATGAAAATTATGTTCGGATACAAGTAAACGGTGAACACCGAGTTGTAGAAATTATCTGGAAGAAGTTTGCCATGAGCAAACAATACCGAGATGCCATTGAGGTAGCCTACGAAGCCATTACCAGGTACGACCTTACTGGGTGGCTGTCTGACATGACCCAGGCTGGGGTAGTAGCCATACAAGATCAAAACTGGATGATAGAAGACATCATTCCCAAGTGTATTGCTGCAGGTATTGTAAAAACCGCCATTGTAGATTCTAGAGACGTTTTTAGCAATAAATACGTACACAGCATTGAGACTGCTTACCCTAAATCTACCGCAGAACATTTCAAAGACCTTAAATCGGCTCGGGCTTGGTTTCAGCAAGCGGAGGTGTTAAAATCGTAAAAATCTTGACCGAATTAAAGTAGTAAAGCAAATGGTTTGGTATTTTTGGTTATCGCAATACCAAACCATTTTTTAAGACATGCCTCAGTTTTATTTTACGTTACTCATTTTATTGTCAATGAGCTTATGGTCTTATGGCCAAGAAGAAAAACAAGAAGCTCCTCCATTCGACTTCAAAAAGTACCACAAACAAATTCGCAAAGCGCGCGAAAAGAAAAACCAAGAATTCAAAGACCCAACTCGCTCTCCTCTTAATCACCAAGCACGCAAAAAATTTAGCACGCTTTCTTATTTTCCAATACAAGCGGCTTACCGAGTAAAAGCAACCATAGAACTTACTCCAGACACCGACTTGTTTGCAATGACGACCTCCAATGGCAAAGTAAAACAATACCGACAATATGCATTGCTGCATTTTATACTCAAAGGCCAAAAGCTCAAATTACCCATTTATCGCAGTCCGGCCTTGAGACGTATCCCCAAATACCGTCATTATCTCTTTGTACCATTTACTGACCTTACCAACGGCCAAACTACTTACGGAGCAGGGCGTTACATGGAATTGTATCTGAAACCAGGTCACGGCAAAGAGGTCGTGTTGGATTTCAATACCGCCTACAACCCTTATTGCGCCTACAGTAAGGGCTACTCTTGCCCTATTCCCCCTCAGTCTAACCACTTGCCCATTGCAATAGACGCGGGAGAAAAGCAATTCCAACAATAAATATACCTGTAAATTGGTGTTTTTTAGCAAAAATGTATTTACTACAAGGTCATTCGATGGGGTGCAATTTTATCATAAAACAGAAATGAGAAAGCAAACATCAATTGCCCTGATGGTTGATATTCAATAATGAATGAAGCATTACAGGTGTAGTAATTTCACTGCGAATACACTTTATTTATATTTACCCACTTCGAATTGATTTCTTATGAAACGTATTTATCAGATTTTATTTTTTTTAGCCCTGCTTGGACTGTTCCAACGCTGTAACTTGTATCACCCTAGCCAAGAAAACTTCCTACGATTGTGTGATCGAGAAGTCATCAACATGCAAATCAAGAAAAAAAACCTGAACATAGATAAAAGCATTCCTCATCAAACCATTAGCAAGGGATACGACGGCTTGACCATTGTATACCAAGTAGATACCCGCAAGGAGTGTATATTTGCCATACAGGCTTTTTTTAAAAATCTAAATACTGCTGATAAGATACTAGACTGGGTAAAACAGAGCAAAGCTACCATCAAAAATGAAGCGCTTTTCAATGGCCAACAACCTTTTACGGTCATCGGCCAGTTTGGATCAACTTTTGAGTGCAGCCGAACCCCAGATGGTGATTTGGAAGTCATAGCCGAGTATTCACGTTGTAAATAAAAGCAAAGGCCTGTCGATTTTCTTATAAAAAATGATCCCATAAAAAAGGTTGGTATTTGCGTTTTCCATAAAGAAAACGCTGGTGGGCATTGTATTTAGTCTTGTGCAAATCGTTCAGGTGATCAAACAGTACATTTCTATCCTCAAAAATAGGGGTACCCCTGCTTCCAATCAATCTAGTGAATAATTCGGCCCAAGGGTTAGCTAATTTATTGTACTTTTGCTGCTAAGGTAAAATTTTAGAATACCTTAAACTTTTTTTAACCTTAGGCAGTTTTTTGAGTCATGCAAGTAGACTATTTGATTGTGGGGCAGGGTATCGCAGGAACAGCCCTTTCACATACTTTGCTCCAACAAGGCAAACGTGTATTGGTGGTAGACGCCCCTCATCCAAGTACCGCTTCTCGAGTAGCTGGAGGAATTTGCAACCCCATTACAGGACGTAAATTGGTAAAAACCTGGATGGCTGATGCGCTTTTTCCATTTTTAAAGGTATTTTACCAAAACTTGGAAAAAACCTTGCAAACTCGTTTCTTTTACGATCGTCAGGTTTACCGGGTTTTTCAAAGTATAGAACAACAAAATCAACTACTGGGCAAGAGTGCCGAAAAAGGGTGGGAACACTTTTTTAATACCGAGGTAAACAATCAACCTTATACTGCATTCGTCGATAATTCGCTGGATGGTTGGGAAACCAAACAAGGAGCTTGGCTAGATACCGTACCGTTATTGAATGCTTATTGTACATACTTAAAAAACAACCATAGTTACCAAGAAGGTGTATTGGCTTATGAAGATATTGAGATGACTCCATCGGGGGTAAAATGGCAAGGGGTAGAGGCCAAAAAGCTCATTTTTTGTCAGGGAATGGAAGGGAAACACAACCCTTATTTCCAAGATTTACCCTTCAGATTGGTCAAAGGAGAGTTGTTGCATATAAAAATAGCACACCCTTCTTTGGAAAATATCATCACTCACGGTATTTTTATGCTACCCCTGCCCAATACTCAAGGCGAATATTGGGTAGGATCTACCTACGATTGGAAAGACTTGACTACAACCCCAACTGAAAAGGCGCGTGATCAATTATTGACAAAATTAGAACGCTGGCTCAAGCTACCTTATCAGGTACTGGGGCAACGTGCGGGAGTTCGCCCGGCTACGGCTGATCGTCGTCCATTGATTGGTTTGAACCCAAAGCATCCTCAGATTGGTTTTTTTAATGGATTTGGTACCAAAGGAGTTTCACTGAGTCCTTATTTTGCGCATCATTTTGCCGCGCACCTTGAGCAAGGCACTGCTTTGCAACCCGAAGTTGACATTAAACGATATCATCAATAATTCAAAAATTCATCATTACACAAAGATCTCTTTAACACTTTCATTTATTATTCACTTATGAAAGATTACTTGAAAAAACTAAAATATATCACACTCATTACCCTGGTAGGTTGGTTTATTGGCCTGTCGCCTACTCCTGCTTTAGCCCAAAACTCTAAGGTAAAGTTTGGCAAAAACCGAGTACAATATAAACCGTTCAACTGGCGGGTGTTGAGCACTCCCAATTTTGACGTTTATTACTACGACAACGGCGCCAGGATGGCCAACTTTGCTTCTTTGTTTCTAGAATCTCAGTTTGACCGCATTACCGATTTGCTTGGTTATACACCTTATGCCAAAACCAAAGTATTTGTGTATAACTCTATTACTGATCTCCATCAAAGCAATGTGGGCTTAGACAAAGACTTTGTAGGCAATGGGGGCAAAACAAATTTTTTCAAAGCCCAGGTAGAAGTGCCTTACACCGGCAATGAAACCAAATTCAAGCGAGAACTCAAGTTAGGCATTTCTCAAATGTTCATCAATGAAATGATGTTTGGTGGTAGCCTCAAAGACATGCTGCAAAGTTCTTACATTGGCAGTTTTCCCGAATGGTTTTTGGAAGGAGCGGCCGCTTATGTAGCTGAAGGCTGGAATCAGGAAATGGATAACTACATGCGCGATTTGTTTACCCATCGCAAACGCCGCAACCCTAACATTACTTCTGGACAAGAGGCCGTGTATGTAGGCCAATCAGTGTGGAACTTTATTGCAGAAAAATACAGCAAAACCAACATCTCGAATATTCTAAACCTGGCTCGTATCATCCGCAACGAAAAAAACAGTATATCGAGTTCGCTGGGCATTCGTTATCGCCAATTTATCCGTGCTTGGCGCAACTATTACCGCGATATGTCCAAGGTAGCTCAGGAAGGAACTGATGCTCCTGAAAAAGATTTTTCGGCCCGCCGTCGTAACCCAAAGGGATATTTGTATAACCAACTCAAACTGAGCCCCGATGGCAAGTACCTTGCCTATTCTGAAAATATCAATGGGAAGTTTTGTGTCATTACCAAAAACCTGGAAACCAACCGAAGAAGGATCATTTACAAAGGAGGTTATTTGGCTATTTATCAACGATTTGATTACAATATTCCTTTGATCGAGTGGCAAGACGAACAAAGGCTGGCGATCATTTATGCACGTAAAGGAGAAACCAAGTTGACGATTTATGATGTGGCCAATAAAAAACGCACTTTTGAGCGAGTTTGGTTTTTCTTTAATCACATCACCAGTTTCGATATTTCAAGAGACGGTAAGTGGCTGGTACTCAGTGCAGATCGCAAAAATGATGTAAAAATAAAAAGCGGTCAAAATGATTTGTATTTGTTCGACATCGATAATTCTATACTCAAAAAACTCACTGATGATTATTTCGATGATATGAATCCTGTATTTATGGGAGATTCTCATCAAAAGATTTTGTTTTCTTCTAATCGTACTTCTGACTCTTTGAAGAGGAATCGGGCCAATGATGTGGGAAGCTTTGATGTCAATAACGAAAATTTTGACATTTTTATTTATGATCCTTCCAGAACCAAAAAAGCGGTACAACGGATTACTTATACTCCAGCCAAGGAGGTCGCACCAGTGCTTTTGAATAGGAACACGTTGCTTTATCTAAATAATGAAACCGGGATTTTTCAATTGTATAAACATAATCTGGGTACTGGAAAAGTGACCCAACTCACGAATTATACCCAAAGCTTTGAAGCTTTTGACGCCAATAACTTCACCAAGGGCTTGGCTTATTTGATGATTCGCAAAGGTAAATATTATGTCAATTACAAGAAGGATTTCAACTTTAGTCAATCCCCCGTCAATGTTTATCAGACGGTGCGCAAAGACATGCTCAATAAACGTTACTCGCAAGAAAACATCAACAATAAAACCAAGTTTCCGATCTCAAACCTACCCGATAATAAACCAGATAGTAACAAAGTAGCTGGATACGAGAAGGATGAAATCAATACCGATGATTATCAGTTTGATCCTGAGGTAATTAAGGAGATTCAGAAGAAAAATAACATCATTGAAAAAATCGTTAACAATGTATCGGACAGCAGTGACACCAGAGCACAAAAGAAAATCAAAGTAAAAGGGCCTTATGATTATGAGCCTCGCTTCCGTACTGAAAACGTAACCTCTACGGTAGAAATAGATCCATTGCGGGGTTGGGGCGTGGTGTTGAACATCTCCATGTCTGACATGTTGGAAAACCACAAGATCAATGGAGGCTTGTTGTTCATTACCGATTTACGAAGTAGTACTTTCTTTGGTGAGTATCAATACTTAGGAAGTCGTCTCGATTATAAATTTCGCTACGAAAAAACCAACATTTTCTTGAATAGGGAACCAGTGATACAGCGCTATACCAAAAACGCGGTAGAAGCCACTGTTTCTTATCCATTTACCAACTTGAGTCGTATCAGTGCTACACCATTTTATACCGTGACTCAATTTACCAATTTACGCCCTAGTCCCAGTGCCCTGGCGCAACGCGAGGTCAACGTAAACTATGGTGGGGTAAGACTAGAGTATGTATACGATAATACGGTTTCCCGAGGCTTAAATATTTTGGTAGGTACCCGTATCAAAGCTTCTTTTGAGAACTATGTAGGCTTGGGCGCAGCCGCTGAAAGTTTCAATCAATTTACACTAGAGTTTAGAAAATACATTCAAATTCATCGGGACCTGATTTTTGCTACGCGTATTTCGTACGGGCAATTTGGAGGAAACGCCCCCAAACGATATTTGTTGGGAGGAATGGACAACTGGCTTTTTAATCAAACGGACAATGGTGGAGAAAACGATCCTTTGGCGGTTACTTCTAGTGAGCAAAACAACAGTGACTTATTGTTTTTACAATTTGTAACCAGTATGCGAGGGTTCAACTACAACAAGCTCTCTGGAACCAACTATATGTTGGGTAATTTTGAATTGCGCTTCCCGATTGTCAAATACTTGTTTGGGAAACGCATTACCTCCAATTTCTTCAAAAATCTTCAGTTTATTGGATTCTTTGATGTAGGGTCGGCCTGGACTGGTCCAAGCCCCTTGAATGAAGAGAACAGTTTGAATACCCGTCGAGTAGGCGATCCGCAAAGCCCATTTAAAGCGATCGTAACCGACTTCAAAGACCCGTTTATCAGTAGTTATGGTGTGGGAGTACGTACCATGTTACTGGGGTACTACGCCAAACTAGACGTAGCTTGGGGGATTGAAAACGGTATTATAGCCGAAAAACCCAAGTTTTATATCACTTTTGGAAGCGATTTTTAATACGATATAAACAAAAATGTAAAAAGCGATCAATCCGGAAAGGTTGATCGCTTTTTGTATTTCGACACCTTGCTTGATTCCCACTTGCTTGACTCCTACCTGTTTAATTTTCCAGGTGACCCTTTTAATTTTTATTCCCTACCTGTATCTTGTCGCTTTTAGTAACGTTTTCAAAATAAGTGTCGAGTTTTAATGAAATTACTCAAAGTTAA
>CALDJV010000715.1 GCA_937899305.1 uncultured Cytophagaceae bacterium | reverse complement strand
TTAGAATAACAAACACCTGTAATTGATATGAAAATACTTATTGAGAATGCGCCAAGCTTTTCCCATATAAGAATTGAGCCAAGGAAAAAGCTCACTGATGACGAGTTTTTTGACTTTTGTCAGCAAAACCAAGACCTGAAATTTGAAAGAACCAAACACGGAAATATTATCGTTATGACCCCGACACCAGTAGCAGAAATAGTGACATCAACGGCTATTTATTCATGTGGAATTTACAAACAAACTACGGGAAAGTATTTGACTCTAACGGAGGCTTTCGCTTACCCGATGGCTCTACGTTGGCACCTGATGCTTCGGTTATTTCGCAAGCCCGTTGGGAGGCCCTCACGGGTGAGGAACAAGAAAAGTTCCCACCGATTTGCCCTGAGTTTATCGTAGAGCTCAAGTCCAAAAGTGATAGAATTACCGATCTACAAGCCAAAATGCAAGACTGGCTCAACAACGGTATACAGCTAGGGTGGCTCATCGATCCTGATACCGAAACAACCTACATTTATCGCCCAGGTAAAGCAACAGAAGAAGTGGCCGGGTTTGAAAATACCCTTTCGGGGGACCCAGTATTGCCCGGTTTTCAGTTAGATTTGAGGGTATTAAAATAATCACCTCCTCAAAACTGAGGATATTTTTCCTAAGGAGCAGACTTATATTTGCCTAACTATCTTTCAACTGTGAACCTGTTATGCATTCCCTCATTACTTTTGGATGCAGTTTGGTCACTGCATCCTTTTTGTTTTGCATGAGGGAATCACGTAAATAATTTCTCCATGAGTAGGCGATTTTTTTTAATGAAATAACTCCTTAAAAGTGGGCCTAGTGATGTATGTACGTACAAAACCTTCAAGTGCCTTTTCTTGCTTCCTTCTCTTCGCGTAGAAGCTTATTTATACGTTTTATTTGCTCACCTGCTTGATCAATCTCCCTTCTATAATTTTCTTCTTCGGCTTCTGCTCTAACAAATATTTTATCCAATTCGCTCATATTAGAAGACTCAAGTAGCTGCTCACCAAGTGCTTGTATTTGAGGATTAGAGTTTGATAGTAAGGTTAGTATTTTATTATAATGTTCATGCATTTATTTGTACTTTATGTTTCGATTTACAATACTATTTAGACCGGATCAAATTGAATGTTAGTGGCTCCACAGCTCATACAAGTCATTTGAATTACGATAAACTCTTCTAATTCTCCGTGCTCTGGATTAGGCTCTGATGCGTAAGTAAGGCAATTCACATACATATTTGACCACTCATTGCAACCTTCACAAGTGTACTGCCTTACCTCTTCTCCGTCTGGACCGGTTAGTCTTTCTTGCATTCTATGTCATTAGGATTTTACAATAAAAATCACCTCAAATTTTACCATTAATCCCTTTCTTAAGTTTCTGTTTCTACAACCAATATAAAAATAAGGCTCATTACCTAAGCAATCTGTACCTGCTTTGTAGAAATTATTGTGGCTTTGGAATTCCCTGCAATACGAAAAAGATGTACGATTAATAACATTGCTCTTTGTTCTTCGGAATCGCTCAGCTTGTCTATTGTTGGCAAATAGATAAAAATCTAAAACGGAGCTATCTTGATTAGCAAGAGCATAACTAGCTACTTCTGTTACTCCTGCTGTAAAAATGCTTGCTTCATATTCAACTACTTTGTTTATAAGTCCTTTGATTGGTTTCGAGTAAGTTTTTTTGTTAAAACCGTTGCACGAATTATGTATCCAGCTAAGTTATTTGGTTTTGTATTTTAATAACATTACAAGTATTTCTTTTGGTGAAGTTTGTAGCTGAATTAACTTTGATCTTACCAATATGCTTTATACTGAGCAACCATAGTGTCATAGATTGATATATTTCTTCAATTAGTTAATTACTAGTTTTGAAGTGTAAACAAAAAATATCCATCAAGTAGCTACTATTATTTTTGATTTACAAGGCGGCCTTCGAAAAGCCTGAATAGAGTAGATATTTTTTTTGTAACAATCCTGAATTATGAAAACTAGTATTAAAAGTATACTGAATCTTTTTTTTACTATAACCTTATGCTTCATAGTAGCCTCTTGTAATAAGAAAACAGAAGTAAACCCAATTGAAGGGCAAACTGCAAGCGATTTTCTTCCCAGCGATGTTAAGGAGTTTGGTGAAAAGCTGAACGTAAGTTTTGATAGCCATATAGCAGCGATTCAAAAACTAGGTTCTACAGCAAGCATATCAGAAATTATGAAGGCGAGCCATGACGTTCATGTAGATCATTTTGGTTCTTCACATCAGATAAATGATGAACATCTTGATAAGCTTGCTAGTAATGTGTCAAATCAAGGCCAGTGGATAACAATAAGTGATAGCTTGATTAATTCTATGGATTTATCACGAACTGGTAAACAGTTAATCTATAACCTTGGGAATATAGTCTCATATTCTACAACCCATGATGAGTTTCAGGGAAATCTAATGAATTTTGCAAAAGAATTACAATCAATGACATTACCTAGCTCTGAGCTTAAGTACATTCAACACAAGGTAGTGGCTTTGGAACATAGCATGAGACATATTCATGAGAATTTGCAAACATTGCCTGGGAATAGAACGACAGGATATTTGGGCTGTGTTGGCCGTTCTGCATTGGGTGGGTTAGTAGGAGGAGCAGTTACAGGAGCAATTGTTGGTAGTGAAGCACCGTTAGTTGGAACTATAGCCGGTGCCTGTCTAGGAGCCTTGGTTGGTGGTGTTGCTGGGGGAGTGACTGGCGGCGTCTTTTCTTGCTTGTAAGAGTTATTGGAAATATTTCAACTGTATAGAGCCTAATCAAATTAATGATTAGGCTTTTTTATGTGAAATAAGGTGAAATATTTTTTATGCGTCTAATTCCTTAGAATTGCGAAACATTCTTCTGAAAATTCCTAAAACCTCCTCCAAAAGACCAAAAATAAACTTTTTCGTTGTTTTCATCCATCTAATGTATGAAAATCTGTATATAATGATATGGCTTCTTTTGATGCTTTTTTATTTAGGAGGTGACCTTAAGTTATGATTTACAAGAGGCGAATTACCACAAAACCCTATCTTTCGTTACTCCTTCTTTACTTTTGCGGGCAGTGGTTCATTGGGATCAAACTCAGCCCCCATGTCTTTAGCTTGCTGTTCTATGGTTCGATCAAAACCCATGGCCTTGCGTCGTTTATTTACATTTTGTACATCTGCTATAGGCCAAATAAACAACCGGGCCTTGGTTTGCCCCTTTTTAAACAATGAGCGGGTCTGACTGCCATAAATTTGTTTTTTACCCAAGTTCATCAAGACCCGATCCTCCATCAAGGCCACATTATAACTAGAGGCTTCTCCTTGGGCGGCGGCTTTTTTCATCATAGGCAAATACTTTTGCATCATTTTTAGGCTGGAATGCTGAATGACCAAAAATTGGGCATCTCCGGCAACTTGCCCTACCTTGCTGTAAGGCATCCATCCGTATTGATCCAATAAAACAGTGACTGCTTTGAGGTTGGCTTGGTCTATTTGGTGCATCTCTTTAGTGATGCGTTGGTAGTCCGGATCCTTGGGCCCTTTACGAAATACCTTCATAAACTTTTGACGGATGCCTTGGTCTGTTTTATAGATTTCCTCAAGCTGGGTTTTGAGTGCCCGATAGTCAGGTGTTTGTTGTTGAGCGTAAGTGTTGGCTATAAACCCAGTAAAAAGTAGGAGAATAGAGATACGTTTGAACATAAGGAGGTAAGTTTGTTAGTCGATCATATTTTGTGATAAGGAGTCAAAAAAAATAATATAGTTGCAAAACAACCTATGGTCGTCTTGGATTGAGGTTGGTGCCATTGCCTATTGGTTTCCAGATAAAGCCTGATCTATAGGTTATTTCACCATTCGTTAGACGACTTGTGATAGCAGGCTGCTCGAACGTACTTCCACCAAATACTGCCCACAATTAAGCCAATCATACTTGAGGTAATGATACTGACTACCAAGTTACCCAACAAAAAGGCGTGGGGAGCCAATACCATCCGTAACCCAAAAACCAACCCTGAGGTGCACCATATTACCGCCCAAAATTGCAGGCTTACCTGGGAACGAATGACTGGTTTGCGAGGGAGTCTATAAATGACCAAGCCGATTGTAAGGACCCCAAGCAGGGTGCTGAGGTGCTGAATGATCCTATACCAAGTAAACGAATATGGGTGGTAGACCACGGGCTGGTTCAACACTGGAAACATATCTACAAAATAGGCGTGTTCGTGGGTGAACCGATCCCAAAACAAGTGAGACCCAATGCCTACAAGCAACGAAATAAGTACCGTAAACCAATATTTGCGAAAATGAGCCCACCAATCAAACGAAATATAAGGGGCAAAACGAGCTCGTAAAAAATGAGGTAGGTTGGTCAACAAGGGATTGCGCACCAGTTCGTGGAAAACAAAGCAAAGAAGTAACCCCAGCGGCAAGTCAAACCAAAATACGCCTGGGTTAGAATGACTGAATTGGGTATTGACGCGCATGCGTAAAAAGTACTCAAAGTCTGGAGTGATGCTACCTACTATCAACCCCGTGAGCGAAACCCAACGAGGCGACAAATAAGCCAACGGCAATACAATGGCGGGATGAGAAAAAGTAAAAGGCATAGGTTATTTTGAACGTTGTTCGGTGATCTTTTTCGATATTTCGGTTTCCAGATACAAGCGTTCACTCAACCGCAATCCGCTCATGTCTACCGTCATAAAATAAGATTTATAATTCAACACCAAGCCCATCAGTTCACTGACCATATTTTCGGGGGTTTGGTAAGCCATACGTTGTACCAGTTCCTGACCGTTTTTGCTGGTAATGTTCAAAGTTTTATCTCCGTCATTGCTGAGTTCCGAAAGTATGCCTGCCACATCGTGGTATTTCCATACCTGATGATGGGTTCTCATTCCAAATAACTGGGTATCATAAGTCAATTCATTGGAAGCCAAAACCAAACTACTTTTGCCAAAAAAGCTATTTATTGTAGCGTATGAAACCAAAAAAGTCATTAAACCTAGAAAAATCGTGGCCCCCAACTTAAAACCCCGATGAGGAATGAGTTGGGCGAGCATGATAAAACCTGCTACAAAAACCAAAGCCAGTAACAAAGTGGCCCCATTCTTACGATTGCTCCAGCTATAAGTAGTCCCTACACTGTGATTAGCCGTGACAAAAGTTGGATTGCGAGGAATTTGAATATTGGCTGGGGTTTGTTGGCCATCGAAACTCAAATTGAGCAAAGGGTCGTAGTTGTCCAGTACCTGAGTACCCTCCAATTGTTTGAATTTATTAAGGTAAGTCTGGTACTCGGCAATGGGTGTGTTGATGATGTACACTTGGTAGGGTACCAACTTTTTGAGTTCTTTTACCAATTGATACGCATTTTTGAATTGTCGGTAGGTAGCCAGTTTTACCATCGCTCCGTCGTTGCGCTGCAGCTGAATTTGGAAGCTGATGCGCTTGCTGGTGGTTCCCGAGTTGGTGTTTCGGCTAGTAGATACGGCCCGCTGTACGATCAATGCCCGAAAATTGTCAAATGGGAGGGTAGAGGTAAGCACCCCTTGACTGGTTTTTTCCTGCAATTGAATCGTTTGGCTGGCTTTGTCTATCACAATGGTGAGTTTTTGTTGGCCAAGCCAAAAGATCAAACCAATGACCATGGCCAGGCCACCCATTATTGGGAGTACTAGCTTGACATTGCTGTCAAATTTTTTGAATACCAACAAACCAATTCCCAATACTACCACCCCTACCAACACAATGTAGAGTGGCACATTGGTGTTGAACTGAATTTGTGCTTTATCGGCCAGAAACTTTACATCCATATCAAAAAAAAATTGGTAACCTACAAAACATGATAGATTACCAATTTAAAAAGTTAACCGTAGATCCCAATTATTTATGAGCAACTCCTTTATTTTTTGCTGATTTTTTTCAGTACAATCATTTCCTGGTACTTTTCTACAATCTGGCTGTACAACTCTCGCACTGCTCCATAGTTTTTTTGAGGAATTTTGGATTTACGAAATTGTATCTTGCCCAATACCTGTAATTGATTCCCAAATACCCGAGTTTGATATAAAAAGCGAATCGAGCCATCTTTGGTTTTGGTATTTACATTTTTAGGAACACTCTCTACCTGGTAACCTTTTGGAATGGTAAGGTTGAGTTGGTAAATATCCTCAAAAGGATAATTGAATTCAATAGGGTAAAGCCTTTGAGGAGCCTTGAAAGGGTTGTCTTTGTATTCGTTCCACAAAATGGGCTTGATGTACAAGATATTGGCCAAGTCAGGCGCTTCTTCCATATGGTATTCAGCAGTGAGCTGCACTGGTTTGCTCAGGTGATCGAGGTTTTTAGCCGATGCCTTGTCAAGCGGCAGTTCTTCATTATTTAAGGATAACTTGTTATCAAACGCTTTTTTTGCATTGGATTTGGTCAAGTGTTTTCGAGCCTGATAGGCCTGTTGTCCTTGTAAATTGACATTGACCGAAGCAGTGCCCTTGGCCACATCCAGCGTGGCAAATACCCTAGTTTGGGTAGGCTGACTTGATTTCAAGGGAATGAATTTGGCGAAGTCTGGATTCAAAATAAAACCTACTTCATTTAAATCCTCGATTGGAAGTAATCCACAAGGGAGGTTTTTATTTTTGGCATCCATGAAAATATACTTTTGGTCTATTTTCACTGCTACAATTAAATGATTGAATTGACTTGAAAAGGGAAAGGCCTGCCATATTTTTCCATTCGCTTGAGTGCTAATCAATATCGGAAATGCTTCAAACTTGGCATTTTTAAGCAAAGTCGCCAGCCATAGATTGATACCAGCCCCATTTGCCTGTTGAGTTTTCCAGGCAGTCCGGAGAGATTGGTTAGGGTATCTTCCGTATCTTTCATTCCAGATAAAGTGATCGCGTACTTTATTATAAATCAGTTCAATTTTTTGTTTGGTGTTTAATCCTTGAAGTGATAGTTTCTTCAAGATTTTTCTGGCCGAGCCAAACCGCCTTTGAGCGTAAGGACTAAACGCATCCTGATCGAGTATTCTTTTTACCAAAACCGACCGGGGCATAAAACTTTCGGCATAAAACTTTAATCTTTCGGCATATTTCCAATGATTGTTTACAAATGGTTCTTTTCGCATTGCGGGGAGATTTTCAAGCGCCCAAATATTGGTCATGCCCTTTGCTGGAGGGTACTTTTTTTCGATACGTTCACCTCGTAATACTACATGGTACCTGAATTTTCCAGAGAATTTACTCTCCAGGCTACTATAAAGTGTAGGGATTTTATCCTGAAATATCCAGTCATCAAGGTTAGTCGGAGCGTAGGTATACAAGTCATATTGGTATTCAATAATAGATCCTACCTTTACATTGGGTAAGGTAAATGTCTCGACTTTATAATATCGATTCACTTTCTTCGTGAAAATTTGATCTGGTTTTAATGTAGTTATTTTTACCTGACCATTGGAGGACATGTTGATCGTTTGACCGACAATATTCTTGACTTTTTCTATATTTTCCCGATAATAAAAAGGAATACGAGCATTGGCCCAATCTAAACCTTCCTTGGACAAGATTTTAATCTTGATGTATTTTCGCATTTGCACTGGCTCTCCTGGTAAGAATGTCAGCTTTCCAATAGACTGTAAAATAACCGCTGAGGCAGAAGTATCATAAGCACATTGAGTCATTGCGTGCTCCTTTTGCGAGACATTTCCCCAAGAAATACGGCCATTCTGAGCCGACAGGGTTTGAGCATTGAGAAATAAAATGAAGAGTAGTGGGAGTAAAGTTGTATAAATACACTTTTTCATAATTCAAAAAATAGATACACAGAGTTTAGATTCAAGAAAATAAGTAACGCTTTCAAAATAAGTGTCCGATTTGGTCATATGCATGGACTGTTGGGTCTCAGAGTTCCTTACAGGATAAATTTTGCGCCCATAGCAGCGCTACGGGCAATAAAACCGACGGCTACAGCTTTTGCTGTGCTGAGCTCTGCCAAAGGCTAAATAACGACACCCAGCAGTTCAGGCAGTAGAGAAAAACCAACAGTTATTGCGAACGCGTTACTAAAACATTTTCCTTATCTATATATATCCATTTCTTAGCGGGCCAATGGAGAAAAACTTAAAAAAAAATAAGATTTGGGTAAGTTAAAGACGAGAAGAGGGGATTTGAATAAGCCGTGACCGTTTCTTGGTGCTATGATTTGAAGAAACGACCAGGGCTGAAGACCAATCGAAATTGGCTTACTTACTCTTATGCTCTTTCAACACGATCATTTCCTGGTATTTTTCCACAATCTGACTGTATAATTCCCGTACCGCTCCATAATGTCGGTGATGGATGGTCGCCTTCAAAAACTGCACCTTGCCCATAACTTGTAGCTGATTGCCAAATACCTTGGTCTGGTACAAAAAACGAATGGAACCATCGGCAGTGGCCGAGTTTACATTTTTGGGTACACTTTCTACCTTGTATCCCTTGGGAAGTGTAATGTTCAAAAGATAAGTATCTTCACGGGGAAAATTAACATCAATGGGGTAGAAGCGTTTGGGTGACTTAAAAGGGTTTTCGAGGTATCGACTCCATAACACTGGTTTGATGTACACAATATTGCCCAAGTCAGGAGCCTCTTCCTCACCGTATTTTGCTTCTATTTGTACTGGTTGGTGTATGTCCTTCAGGTTTTTGGTAAATACCTTGGCTAGAGGGAGTTCTTCGTTACCCAAAGATACCTTGGCTTCAACTATGTTTTTTGCATTGGGGCTTTTACGGAAGGCATAGGCTTCTTGTCCTTGTAAACTCACGTTAACTGAAGCCTGACCTTTAGCTACATCGAGGGTAGCAAACACTTTGGTGTGAGTGGCCTCAGTAGAAACCAATGGCACCCAGCCAGGAGATTGTGCATCTAGAATGAGCCCTAAGTCATTGAGGTCGGCTATGGGTAGCAACTGATAAGGATATTGTTTTTGTTTAGCATCCATCAAGTAGTACTTTTCTCCAATCTTTACCGATGCAATCAGATGATTGAATTTTGATAAGAGTGGATACTTTTGCAGTATCTTACCGTGGGCTTTGGTACTAATTAATACCGGAAAAGCCTCCATTCCTGCATTTTTAAGCAAAGTAACCAACCACAAGTTAATGCCTGCACCATTGTTTTTCTGGGTTTTCCACGAAGCTTTCAGTTTTTCCATAGGGTATACTCCATAATATTTGTTCCAGGTGAAGTGGTTGCGTACCTTATTATAAATCTGTTCAACTTGTTGACGAGGCTTGAGACCTGAAAGTGGTAAAGCTTGTAAAATTTTTCGAGCCAAGGCAAAGCGTCCCTGAGAATAAGGCGTAAATGATTCAGAATTCAAGACATCTTCTACCAGTTTGGGCCAGCTACTCATGACCTCTACATATTCTGAATCACCTCCATAGCCCGACCTTTGGTACCCCTTTAGCTGTATCTCAATTTTTTCTGCGTAATCCCAGGGATTGTTAATAAAAGGCTCCTTACGTAAGGCAGGCAAGTTTTTAAGTGCCCATTCGTTACGGGCCGAATTGCTGTATTTCTTCTCCAGACGATCTCCTTGAGGAATCACCACATAATCGGCATTGACATTGAACCGGGCGGTGAAATAACTGTATAGAGTAGGGATCTTTTGTTGAAATACCCAAGCATCAAAAGAAGTAGTAGCCTTGGTAACCAAGTTGTAACGGTACTCAATAATAGATCCCACCTTCACATTGGGCAAAGCAAACTTTTTGTTTTTTTGAGTTTCATTCAAGGTCTCCGTAAAAATCTGATTCTTTTTGAGTTTGGTCACTTCGGTTTTACCATTGGCCAGCACATTGATCGTTTGTGCTTGAATACCAATGATGTTTTCAAACTCGTCTTTGTGATAAAAAGGAATGCTTACATTGGCCCAATCCAGGCCTTCTTTCGATAAAATTTTGATTCGAACATATTTGCTAATTTTGGCTGGACTGCCCGCAATCAGCGAAAGCTTACCTACTGATTGTAATACTACCGCTTCGGCAGAAGGGTCATAATCACAGCGAACAAGTTTCCGCTCTTTGCTGGTGGTTTTCCCCCATCTAATACGCTTACTTTGTGCCAACGATACTTCGGTAGTCAATGAAACAAGGAGGATTGTCAATAAAAATAAAGAGGTGATCGTATGTTTTTTCATGTTTAAATCACTTTGAGTGAATATCTTGTTTTATAAAAAAATAAAAGATCTACTAGACTATACTAGCTTTCGATTGTTCAAATGGACAAAAAGTTTTACTTTCGAGATACGATGTCATTTAATTTAAATTAGAGCGTAACAAAGGACCTTCTTACCCTACGATGGTTTAGTCAAATCCGCGCCCCTACTACAATGGTTTTTTAGGGTGTTTGGATCAGGTGAACTGCAAAGATATAAAGAGCTTTCAAAATAAAAGAGAATGAGGACTTGATATGATACGCTTGATTGGGTAATTCACAAAATACAACTGCATGGCTACCACGCAAACTACCAAGCTCACCGAGCATGAGCGACAAGCAGTGGCCGATATTTTTTTCGAGTATACACTGCATGAATTTTATTTGGACGACCGTCTTCGTAAGCAAAAGCGATTTATGCGGCAACGTGCCATTTGGATTAATGATGAACAGTTTTTAGCCAAAAATAAACGCCGAAAATCTATCCAGAGTTTGGTACGTAAAAACATCATTGTCAAGCATTTGTTTGGCTATCGTTTGTTCATTCGCCCCGAGTATTTAGATCAATTATACGATCTGGCTGATACTGCCGAACCCGAAAATCACGACCTCATTTTGCAATTGACCAGTGTATGGGTAGAACCTCAGGCTTGAGCTATTGTTCCGCCTACAGCTCATTGTTGGATTGTTCTATTGCTGAATGGTTTCACTACGCTTATTGTTGAATGGCTAAATTGTTGCGCAAGGCGATGATTTATTTCTATTGTTACATTGTTCCGCCTTCGGCTGATTGTTACATTGCTAGTTCCTTCGGCTTCGCTCAGGACTTCGGGTTGCGCAAAGCGGCGTATCATTTTACGTTTTACGTTTTTCACTTTTCATTTAATTTCTACTAACTGGAGAAAACTATGGACCATTGACCGTGGACTAAAGAAACTACTAACTAAAAATACACTGCTTCATAAGCGCTTGTAAATATCCAAGAGCCTTTGGGCGCCAGTAAGGGGAGGCAGGTTTCCGGCACTTATTTGTTGGGTGATTTGAGGGAGGGCGCGTTGTACTTCCTCATGACGGAAAAACTGAGTTTCCAACGTAGCACGAATGGTTTCGAACATCCACTGTAGGTTTTGTTCCTGACGACGCTTTTCAAAAAACTGATTCTGCTTCACTTGGGTGATATAATCTTGGGTAAGCTGCCAAATGGTATCAATGCCCTCATTCATCAACGAAGAACAGGTAATTACCTTGGGAAACCAACCATTGGCTGAAGGAGGGAATAAGTGAAGGGCACTTTGATACTCGTTTTGGGCCATTTTGGCTGGGTGTACATTTTCTCCATCGGCCTTGGTAATGGCAATTACATCGGCCATCTCCATAATCCCTTTTTTAATTCCTTGCAACTCGTCGCCGGCCCCGGCCAACATCAACAACAAGAAAAAATCTACCATGCCATGAACCACTGTTTCGGATTGCCCTACACCTACCGTTTCTACAAAAATGACCTCAAATCCGGCTGCTTCACAAATGAGCATTGTTTCACGGGTACGACTGGCCACCCCTCCCAGCGAGTTACCAGCGGGCGAAGGACGGATATAAGCCGATGGCTGCATGGCCAATTGCTCCATTCGGGTTTTGTCACCCATAATACTTCCTCGAGATCGCTGGCTACTGGGGTCTACCGCCAGCACCGCCAATTTTTTGTTTTGGGCAATGATATGCTGGCCCAAGGCCTCGATAAAAGTGCTTTTGCCCACCCCAGGCACTCCCGTGATTCCTATGCGGATGGCATTGCCGGTATAGGGTAAAATTTGGTCGATCAATTGTAGCGCCAAGGCACGATCTGCTTCTAAAGTACTCTCTATCAGGGTAATTGCCTGACTCACAATGACTCGGTTTTGTTGGAGTACTCCCTCCACATATTGTGCAATTTCCAGACGTCGCTTTTTTCTCACCGCCATTATATCCCAATCTTTTTTTTAATTCGGGTCAGTTTAGTATTTTAATTGCTTGAAAAAAAGGAATACAATCAAAAATTAAAAATATGCTTCAAGTTTCTATTTTAACCCCTAAAGGACGAGTTTTGAACATATTTGCTCACGCCTCCATTACAAACGTATAATTTTAGCCTTCATACATTTAACAACAAGAAACTAACGCTGAATTATGATAAAAAAATTAGGACTCTCATTATTACATGGACTAGTAATCATGCTCTTCATGGCAATAGTTGGATTTATAGTTCAAAAAACGGATGTCATAAGAAATATTGAATTTCTGAATCCAGTTGAAGATGCTTTTTCTGGTTTTGACTTGACTGACATTGTTTTCTCGAGGCTCACAGATCAAAATAAAGCAGATACAAACATTACAGTCATCAATATAGGCCCACTGGATAGGGCTGGCATTGCAGGTTTGATAGATATTATCAATGAAAATGATCCTAAAGTAATTGGGTTAGATGTGCAGCTAGAGTTTGCCCTAGATTCAGCTCAAGATGCTCAACTGGAACAATCCATTTCTCAAGTAAAAAATATGGTGATGGTGAGCGAAATGCGCCCCAACCCTGATTCTACCGTAAAGCGAGCCGATCATGTAAAAATAAATTATCAGCGTTTTACCAAACATGCGCATACCGCTTTTGCAAACTTTATTACTCAAGCCAAAGGTAATCAGATTGAATGGCCTACCGTGCGTTCTTTTCCTCCAAAAGAGGCTGTAACCAAGGTGATTTTGTCAAGAGGTGAAGAAAAATTTGATACAGTGTCTTTGAAAGAAGCTGGGCGTAAAGAAAAAGTAGAATACGCTTTTGGTGTAAAGGTTGCGCAGTTGTTTGCCCCCAAGAAAGCGAAGGCCTTTTTGGATCGTGATAAAGATTATGAGGTGATTAATTTTACTGGAAATGTAAGCCTGATTGGAAAGACAAACTTTTACTTACAAGACTATCAACAAGTTTTTGAATCACAAGCGAACGAAGATGCGGCCAAGGCATTTAGGCGAATCATTAAAGATAAAATTGTGTTGTTGGGGTTTATGGGGAATAGTTTACAAAGCCGTTCATACGATGATAAATTATTTACTCCTTTGAATGAGAATTATATTGGACGTGGTACCCCTGATATGTATGGAGTAGTAGTACATGCCAACATTATATCTATGATCCTTAGAGGGAATTTTATAGAGCAAACTCCTATTTGGGTCAATAACTTGATTAGTTTCTTTGTAGTACTCATTACAATCATGTTCTTCTCTTATATTTTCATCAAAGTGGGTATTTGGTACGATGCACTCACGATTGTGATTCAACTATTAATCGTGTTAGGAATGGTAGGGTTGATGTTGGTGGTGTTTTCAAGGTATGCTACCAAAATGGATTTAGGCCTTGGATTGATAGGCATTGTTTTATCTGGTATCTTTGTAGAAATATACCACGGTTTTATTCGTAAATTATTTGGGTGGCGACCACCCAACGAACGTAAAATGGACAAACCAACCGTAGAGGAAGAACCTTCATAAATGGTATTTTATACTATTATTTGTACAAAAAAATAATTTAAATGTTTGCCGATAAAAGCAACCATTTAGACGAAATATTTCTCTAATTTGTCATAAAAATAAAACTTTTCTCGTTTTTTAGAGTAGAATACATTGAATTCATGAATCTTAAAATAATACCATATCCCCCTATGAAACGTTATTGGTTAGTGGGCTTATTAATGATGTTAGTGGCTCCTTTAGCCAAAGCCCAAAAGCCGGCCTATGCATTTCGGGTATTGGCTAGTAGTGGAAAAAGTACTTTTTCTGATGGAAAGAAGCAACTATATGTTGGGCAACGACTGTATGGTAAGCAAAAGATTAGAGTAGGACAGCGATGTTATCTGAGTTTGGTGAGTCGTGACGGAGGTACCGTACAAATCAGCCGGGCTGGCGAATATAGCGTGCAAGACTTGGCTGACAAGTTGGCAAAAAGTAAATCTACTGCAACTCAACGTTATGCCAAGTATGTGGTAAGCGAGTTGACCAAAGCCAGAGTAAGAAACATCAACCGAAATCGTTATAAATACATGAATGTAACCGGATCGGTAAAGCGAGCTTCCTCTAACTTTAAGTTGAATTTGGCTCCTCAAAACGCCGTCAACAAATTCTTGCGCGAATTGGTAGAAGTACGTTGGTTTGCACTCAAAGGTACTCAAACCTACCAAGTGGTAGTTACCAATGAGTTTGACGAAAAGTTACTTTCCAAGGAGATAAAGGATACAGCATTGGTGGTAGATTTCAACAAGCCCCCTTACAAAGGGCAGGGAATGTGTGTGTTGAAAATTGCTTCCAAAGAGGTCAAAGGGCAGTCATCTTTATTGTATAGCTTGATCAATGCCTCCAAAAACAAGGCAATACAGAAAGCGTTTGAAGATTTCAAACAGGAGAATACATTAGCAGGTGACAATCCAGCCGATATACTAGAAGAAGCTTTTTTCTACGAAGAAAACGAATTGTTTGCCAAGGCGTTGGAGGCTTACCAAAAGGCTTTGACTGTTTCCAAGGGAGACGAAGCCTACAAAGTGGCTTACCATCATTTTTTGATTCGCCATGCTATTGGAGATTACCAGAAATATAAGAATTAGGATCGCTGTGCAAGTGACAAAAATTGACAATTATTAATTGAATTATTAAATTTTTTTGTGAAAGAAATATAGTTGATGCTATGAAAAAAATGAGACATATTTTTCTATTAGGCATTGCCCTAACCCTCTCTTATGGCGTATCACAAGCTCAATATGCTTTTAGGGTACTGGCGAGTAGTGGCCAAAGTAAGATTGCCGGGCAGCCCAAAAAATTGTATGTAGGTAGTACCCTACAATCAAGAAATAGAGTGACTGTTTCTCCTCGAAGTTACCTTAGTTTGGTACACAAATCGGGTGGAACCGTACAAATTAGCAAAGCAGGAACTTACAGTATTTCCTTTTTGGAGCAAAAGTTAGCCAAAACCAAGGCTTCTGCTTCCAAACGTTTCTCTACTTATGTGATTGGTGAACTTACCAAAAACGGGAAAGAAAACATCAATCGAAACCGATACAAGTATATGAATGTGACCGGATCGGTAAAAAGAAAAACTACTTTCAATAAGTTCAAAGTATTTTTGGCGTCTACCAGCAACTTCTTTGATCCAAAAGTAGAAGTGAAATGGAATCCATTGGCGATGACCAAACAATACAAGGTAACTTTAGTAGACGAGTTTGGAGAAGAGGTTTACGCTAAAGAAACTGCGGATACTTCTATGGTAATTGACTTTGATGGTATCAAGAGTGAAAGCGCAATGTTTATCTTCAATGTGAGCTCTAAAGAGCGGGCAAATATCAAGTCTGATCCTTATCAGATTGGACCCATCGAGGTAGAAAAAGCGCCTGCCTTCAAGAAAGAATACAATGCTTTTAAGAAGACCATTTCTGGTAAAATGAATGCCGCAGACAAGTTGACCGAAGCGTTTATTTTTGAAAAGCACGAGTTTTACTTAGATGCAATGAAAAGCTACCGAGAAGCTTTGAAGATGTCGGGTAACGATGAAGCGTATGAAACGGCACTTCGTCAGTTTATGATCCGTCACGGAATAGGAGATTTTGAAAAGTATTTGCAGGATAATAAAAAATAAAATCCTGAATACATATTGACAGTGAATTGTAAACCACCTCAGAAAGAGGTGGTTTTTTTATTGACTAAGATGGGCCATGGTATAATCAAATGTAGCTGAAATAGAATCATTTAGCTTCATTTTTTTAAAATAATAGAGAAAAATGATCTTAAAATTGCAACACAAAAAAACTGTTTTCATGTATATCCAGTCATTAGTGAGCGGTACATTATTTGTCAAGTCTTCCCAAGAATTCTAATAAC
>CALDJV010000714.1 GCA_937899305.1 uncultured Cytophagaceae bacterium | reverse complement strand
GACGCTTCGCGCAACCATTTAGCAATGTAACAATGAGCCGAAGGCGGAACAATTAGCTTTGCTGAGCTCGCCAAGGCTCGGTTTAACAATAGAACAATTTACTCATCGGCTTTCAGACTATTGACCTGTCGCAATACCCCTCGCTGAAATTTCACAATCGGGACAAATTGATTATCGCCTTTCCCTCTAAAGTCAAACCCATTGACAATCCGCCCCTTTCTGGCAGGTTGCTTTTGGGTTTTTTGTTTGAGTGAAGTGCGCACTCCGTAGCGTCGCAACAAATCTCCATAATAATGTACCAAATCATACCCTACACAAGCGTAAGGGTTTGGGGCTACCTTGGAAATGTCTTGGTATACTTGATAGAACTTGGTATTCTTCATATCAGATTCCGACACAAACTCGGGGTCAATGATATGTACTTGCTGTCGTTCGTATTGTAAGGTATCCATTTTCTGAAACTTCAACCAAGAATCCAGCGCAATGACGGGGGCCTTCATCCCCAATTCTGACATTGTACTAAGCACTTTTTTGGCAATCAACTGGCTTGAACTTCCTACAAAGACATGTCCAATCTGATTTGGTGTATTGTTTTGTAAAATGCTTTTGAGGGATTCAATATTGGAGGTTTTGAGTTGTTGATAAACCAATACCTCACCTCCACTGGCTTCTATTCCTTTTTTATGGTTTTCCGCAATTGCTCGGTCTTTTTTCGAGCGTCCATAAAACACCACCGCCTTTTTACTTGATAATTCCTTTACTGCAAACTCACCCGATTTCTCCCCTTGGGTTGCGTAAGATGGTTCATACATCATTACAAAGTCGTTGGCAGCCCACAATGATTTATTAGAGATGGGGTTAATCATGTTGATTTTACGCTTGGCAGCATACTTGGCTACCATATCAAATTGTTTATCAAACAAAGGGCCCACAATCAAATCTATGTTCGTTAGGTCACCTTCATTCATAATCAAATTGAGGGTATCTTCTCCCTTGCGCAACACGTCAAAAGCAATCAGATTCAGGTTTATACCCGTAGTATCCAGTTCTTTCTTAGCCAATCGCATACCTTGGTACAAACTAGCCGAAATACGGCTCAGACGATTACGTTGGCGGCTTTTGAGTACTTCCATATTGAAGGGCAAAATAACCGCAATGTTGTATTGTTTTTTGGTATAGATCTTCCCTTTTATCTTTTGTGATTTGGGTCGTTCCAGCTGCATGCTCTCAATCAAAGCCTCCATTAGCTCGAGTTCTCGCAAGTCCTCGGAGGTAGTCGCGATCTTATTTACCAATAACTGAGCAATGGTTTTATCAGTAGAATTTGCTTGTTGTAGTTTTTTGAGGGCAGGCAAATCCAAGGTCACCAAGTAGTACCCCTTCATATTGGTAATGTCTTGCTGCATGGCCTCGGCCTTGATACGGTTCAAATATTTTAAAGCATTGGCATAGTCTTTTTCCCGGAAATAGATATCACCAAATGCATAATACACTTCTTCTTTATTGACCCAATCTGGAAACTTTTCAACCAGTTGGGTAAAGGTTTGTTTGGCATCGTCTACTTTTTGGCTTTTCAACGCAGCCAGCCCATAATAGTAAAAAGCAAACTCTTCGTACACATTGTTTTTAAGAGGTACCATCAGCTTTTTGAACTGCGTCATCGCCTCGGGATACTTCTCGTTCATCAACAACTTCTTGCCCGCCTGGTAAGTAGCATACATTTGCTTTTTGCTTTGTGCTTGCGCAATACCCGGCATCAAAAATCCAATTAAAATAAGTAGTTTTAAGTGTTTCATTTGTTTAGAATTTAGGTCAGGTTTTCCCTGCTTTTCATAATGTTTCTGGTAGGTGTTTATCTTGCAAAATTAGAAAAAACTGTCACAAAGCTAATCGACAGCTTTTGTTTTTCACGCATTGGTTACAAATAATGCACTCTAATTCATAAGAATTTGGCTTGATAAGTTAACTTTATCTGATAATCTATTCTCCAAATAACGATGATGAAGGCCATATTATACGTTCATGTGTTGCTCGAGCTCGGTGCAGGGCTCACTTTTGTACTTGCGCCCCAGGCTTTTCCAGGTTTAGAAAACACACAAGGTCAAGCCCTTCATTTTTTGAAAGCCTACGGATATGCGGCCATCGGCATGGGTGCCTTGGGTATCATGGCTTTGCTCAGGTATTATCAGGAGGGTACCCTACCAGTAGCACTGTTTACACTGGCCGTTTTTCACACTGGTATTGCTATAGCTCAAATCCATGCGCCTCTCATTCCTGCGATGCAAATAGAGCCTTTGATTTTGCATGGCACCCTAGGCTTGGTCTGTTGGTTTTACTACTGGCAAGAAAAGTAATTGATTTTTAGGGGTTAGAGATTAGGAATACTCTGGATGAAATGTTGTCCTCATCAGGTCAATTTTCACCACTCTTTTCAGGCAAACAACCACACAACAGGCTACTCATCTCGCCCTCTGAACTTATTTTAACTTATAGAGTTGAACGACTAACTCCCTGGCTTCCAGCCCAAGACTTCCAACGCCTTGCTGATATGACGGCCAAAACTAATTTGCCTCACCTCTTCTTGTTGGGCAAATTTGGCTGCTTCCTGGAGCAAGGTCTCCATTTCGGCAATGCTATTTTTTTTGAGAAACTTCGCCAAGTTTTTGGGCAAATCGCGGCGGGCAAATTCAAAACCTTCCGGTAAACTGGAAAGCCAGTAGGCGGGTGCTTCCTGCTCGCTAGGTACATATTCTTTAGATTTTTGAGAAGCCGTATTTTTTGTAGCCGAACCCGAAGCAGTATTGTCCTCTGCCGAAGCATTACCACCAGAGGGAGTTTCAACTTCTTGCTGGAGTTCACTAATCAGGTTTTGAATGGTTTTGTAAATGGGTAACCAATCCATTTGTTTTTCTTCGCATAAAGTTTTCAGGCTATGGTCCAAGCCATCTTTAAACGGCAAATAAGTATAAGCGCCTCCTTTCCAGCGGCTTCGGGTCTGATCTACCAATTGTTGAATTTCTTCCTTGCGTAGCAGCACTGATCGGCTGAGTACTGAAGGCAAAAAATGAGGAATGTATTGCCATTCTTCGGGCAGTGCTTGTTCCCACCACAGGGTTTGGTTCACAATATCTTTTTTGATATTCCCCACCGTTTCAAAATCGGTCGGACGCCGGTATACCTCATCATTTTTGATAAATTCTTTTTTGATGGTAGGTTCCAGATGGGTTTCAAAATCAATGGTTTGTTTCCCCTTAAACCCACCTCTAGATTGGTACTCATCATAGGTAGCAATGACCACCTGCTTCATAATATTGTTGATCTGAGCCCCCGTAAGCCTGAATTTTTCTCCCAGTTGTTTGACAAAATCAGGCGAAGGAAACTGCAAATGCTTCGGCAAATAGTTTTGCCAGAGTTGGGTACGCTCACTTGCTTCGGGCTGGGGTATAAACACTACCGAATCTATTCGGCGTTTGATGGCAGGGTCAAAATTTTGCTGAAAGTTAGAGGCCATAATCACCAATCCGGGAAACTTTTCCAGTTTTTGAAGCAAATTACTCACATCCATATTGGCATACCGATCTTTGCTGTCTTTGACCTCCGAACGCTTGCCTACCAAAGCATCTGCCTCATCGATAAACAAAATACTGGGTTTGCCTTCGAGATGATCTATAGTCCTTTCCAATTCTTTAAACACCTGATTGATGTTTTTAGAAGTTTCTCCAATGTATTTCGATACCGTCTGAGCCAGTTCAAGTTGGTAAGTCACAAAACCCAGCTTTTTGCCAATGGTAGTTGCGATCAGGGTTTTGCCCGTACCTGGTGCGCCATACAAAAGGGCAATGAATCCTTTTTTGAAGCCACTACTAAACTCAGGATCATTAAAAATAGCCTGGCTGTTACGGGCATAATTCAACAACGGTTGCAAGTCTTCGCGGGTAGTACTGGTTAGCACCAAATCCTCAAACGTGAGTGAGGTATTGAGCTTGGTCAGGGGTAGATTTTTATTGTCTTCGGGTAATGGCAACGCCCCACCCATCAAGTAATTATAGTAATCTGCCTGGAGGATAATGCGTTTGTGAGGCCATTCATCGTACACTTCGCGATCCTGGTGAGTGGTTTGCTCAAAGGTCTGCAGTTGAATGATTTGGCTTCGGAGTAAAGGATGGCGGGGCTGAAAATTGAACTGTACCTGTCCTTGGCGCAGCAAATCGGCTCCACAAGCCAAATATAAAAAGGTTTTGGCCGTAGGTTGAAATCGTCGTTGTTGGTGGGTAAGTTCGCCCCCAATGAGGGGGTAAGTGTAAGCGTTTTTGGCCAGTTGCAGCAAAGGAAACAACAGCAATTGGTTAAGGTGGGTAGCCAAAGCCAACCCTAAAGCCAGCAACAGACGGGCTTCATCATCAAGTCCGTGTTCTTTGATAAGGGCCGCATAGTTACTTCCTTTCACTGGTTCAGGCGCTTGCAAAAGTGCTGGATCGATATTATCAGTTTCATTTTGCTTGACAGTGGAAGACAAGTGCTCGATATGGGTCGTATTTTGGGGATATTGGAACCGAAAAAACAAGACGTGGGCCAACCAGTTCAATTCCTGATAAACAGCGCGCTGATGTGGGTCAAAATGCTCGGGTATGGCAAAAAAATAAGGCGCCTTAAGCAATTTCTGCATTTCTTGGGCAATTACCTTACTGGGTTGATTTGATGAGTGCTTATCAGGGGTATTAGAATTTGGTTCTTCGGGTGTTTGATTCATGAGGGTTGCCGTTTTTTTGAGCGTTAAAGAACGTATTCGCAGTAACTGTCTAGTTTGAACATATTATTATGAAAGAAGACAAAGGTGCCTCGAAAGTATAACTTTTTTATCTTGACTTTGTTAGACTAATATTCCAACATAATTTTAGTTAAAATAGATTTCTGATTGGC
>CALDJV010000713.1 GCA_937899305.1 uncultured Cytophagaceae bacterium | reverse complement strand
TAAACTTAGAATATTATTAGGACATTTGAGAAAACACCATCATTTGAATAAAAACAAAAATCTATGAATAATTATATTATTTCAGTACTTATTTACTTTTAATATGATTGAGTACTTGTCATTTTGCTCACCAATCATCTAAAAAACAAACAAATCAAGACTTCTTAAACTTAAAAACACCTTTGACTTTATCAAAAGACAACTCACCCATATAAATGGCACAAATCGAGTTTTTACTCTGATAATTCAAACCCAGGGTAATGGTTGTCTTGCGGTTTTTGTACGACCCTCCCCGACCATAAGTAAACTTTAGGGTAGGCAATACACTGTAATTGATGGGTACCATCGCCCCCTTGTAGTTATCACATTTTTTTAAGTTGGTTTGGTAGTTGACTCTGATCTCATCCCAGGTAGTAGGTGGCAAAACCCTTGACTTTATATCACGAAAATTACCATCAATGATACGAAAATCCCGATAGTACACTGGTTTAAAAGGTTCTCCATAATTATCAAGGTATTGGTAGGTAAAATAAACCTTTCGTTTTTGGTCATCCACGTATTGAATCATTACCACCTGATAACGATACGGTTTGCTTCCCAGATGAAAAGTTGCGAGGTATTCAGGTGCCGATCCTCCCTCTAGTTCTAATATTTCGTTGGTAATCAATGACTGAGGGCGGGTAGTATCTGGCAACATCCCTCCACTTGTCTTGATATACTTTTGGGCCTCTCGAAGCTGATAGGCTTTCACAAAGCGAATAAAACCAGCTTTGTCTTGAGCTTGGGTGATTAGACTAGCTGATAAGCATACTAAAGAAAAGAAAATGGTTTTCATCATTTGTCGTAATTGATTTTGAGACAAAATAATAAAAACCATCTTAACCTGTCTATTACTTCAATCACTATTGACTAACAGCGGTTTCAAACAAGGCCAATTGAGCCAAAAATGTGGTTTTCAATGCCTCGTCCAAAACTCCATTTTCGGCCGAAAAGTTGTTTTGAAAACCAGGTAAAGAAAAACTGGCTACCACATTGGCTCCCATATACGGCAAATAAGTTTTGCCCAACTCAAACACAGTGGCTCCTCCCCTGCCGCCTGGCGAAGTGGCTAACAAAAACATAGGCTTGTCGGCCCACAGTTTGCCTTCCAGCCGAGAGGCCCAGTCCAATATATTTTTGAAGGCTGCCGCATAAGAACCATTGTGTTCTGCCAAAGACAATACCACTGCATCGCCCTCCGTAATTTGTTGTTTAAATTGCTGAGCCAGTTCAGGAACCCCATTTTCCTTTTCGCGATCAATGCTGTAGATAGGCATCTCATAATCATTTAGATCCAATAGATTTACCTCAGCTTCTTTTACTTGATGCGCGGCATAATTGGCCAATGCACGATTGATGGAGTTTCGGCTACTGCTTGCACCAATGGTCAATATTTTAGTCTTCATATTTGCTTCTTTGAATTATATGTATCAACATGAATTGTGGGCACGAATGTATAGAATAAATGTTACAACACCAACTCTGAGAAACACGGTACTGGTTCTAATGATCGAACAATGTAAGCTTCTATAATTATATATTATGTTAAGTATGTAATCCTGGAATATTGACCTGATCAATGCTTTTCTGGGTATCCGTAGTTCGATGACGCCCCCCAAAAAACTTCTTGAAAATATCCCCTTCTGATTCTTTGGCGGTCATACGCTCTGGGGTAAACTTAAAAGTAGCAGTTTTGCTATTCAAGCTGGAAGTATAGGTACGTACGTGCTCTTTCGACAGTGCTTTGTCAAAATATCCTGGCACATACTTGTCCATCATTACCTGTAAAGCGTCGGTAGCCTCGTCTAGGTCGTCTACCACGGTTACTTGCCCATAGGCCACCACACTAAAATAAGCCACGCTCAGGTTAGCTGGAACCGCCGCAATTGTAGAACCATACTCTTCATCTACTGAGAAACAAGCCTTAGGATGCGTAGTGATTACGCGGTTTTTCTTACCAGCATCGGAGCCATGAAAATAAAAGGCCCCATTATACCACACGTAAGCCATGGGGATCACATAAGGAAATTCGCCATCGTACAAGCCCAGTTGCCCAGTACGGGCTTTTTGCAAAAACAGATTAATTTTTCGTGTATCCTCTACAGCAGCTTTATAATATCTAATGGGTTCTTTGGTCGTATTCATAATAGATGTTTTTTTTAATATTTAATTAAATTTTCTCAACCCAACCTTAAGATCATTTCGGATTTGGGTTGGGGTCGTTGTATTTTTGTCCAGCCACTCGGAGCGTAAAATACTCATCCGATACACTGACCAAAAATCCTCTTCCACCTTATAAGCATCCCGGATCAACCCTTCTATGGTAAATCCCGCATTCTGGTAACAAGCAATGGCAGGCTGGTTATGATCATACACGTTGAGTTCTATCCGATGCAGTTTCAATTCTGTAAATCCAATGTCTACCAAGGTTTTGATCCATTGCGTACCCAAACCAACTCCCCGTCGTGCCGGATTGATCAGTATTTTGCACAAGCGTGCGGACTGGTTGGCCTTGTCAATAAATCCTATCTCACCATAGGCTACCACTTCATCACCCGTTACCCCCTTATAAGCCAGCCGCTGATCGTTTTGCTCTTGCTTTTTCTTTACCAATTGTGCCTTGGTAATGGGATAATCGTACCCAGGGCTGACCCACAGTAAGAGCACTTGCCGGGATTCTATCCACGGAATCAAATGTTCATAATCGTCATCGGTAAAAATCGTTACTTTCATAAGGCCAATGGTTTATGTATCGTAATTACACTTGTTTTTTGGGTTCTTTCCAATTCTATAGACTATGATTAAATAGTATATTTTAGGTCATCTTCATTTCTCAATAGATAAGCTCTAGGATGGTGCTCCATCCCAATTTTTGGATAAAATCCGGCTGCCTTGGGTGCCGATAACAGTACCACTACTGCCTGTTCATCAATGGCCAATTTGGTTTGCCGAATAAGCTCAGTTCCTATTCCTTGTTTTTGATGGCTCAACCTCACCGCCAAATCTGACAAATAGGCCCGATAAGCAAAATCAGTGATTGACCTTGCCGCTCCTACCAATTGCTCCCCTTCCCAAGCGGTGACCATCAAATTGGTATTTGCTACTATCTTTTTCATTCTGGCTACATCCTCTATCGGGCGTCTTTCTCCCAGAGTAGAAGCTTTGAGCAACTCGATAAACTGTTGGTAATCAATAATATTTCCTACTTTATAAGTAATCATGGTTATATGTTTTGTTGCAAATGTACAGATCATCTGTTACCTTTAAAAGATACAGATACGCACTTTATAACAGATACAGATGTTACCATTACTCAACCCTGATTCCTCTACCCCATTGTTCGATCAGGTTTATCGTTTTTTTAAGCAATCAATCATCGATGGCACCTTAGAATTCAACACCCAGTTGCCTTCTATCCGTCAATTGGCCAAATCGTTGGCAGTGAGCAACAATACCGTAATCATGGCTTACCAGCAGCTTACCGATGAGGGTTATTTGATTAATATGCCCCGCAAAGGTCTATTTGTCGCCAATTTGGACACCCAAGAAATCAATCCACCAGAAAAAGCTCCTGTATTGCCTTTGCTTGCCAAGCACCAAGACACCAAACCCAGGGCGGAGTACGCTTTTAACCTCAATCAAGCGGGGATAGATGAGGCTAGTTTTCCGATAAAAGCCTGGAGAAAATGTATTAATTGGTCATTAGACAAGCCATTTTTGCAGTATGGGGCATACTTTGGGGAACCAAGCCTTAAAAAAGCGCTTGCTCGTTATTTATTCCAATCACGTGGTGTAAAAACACAACCTGAACAAATTGTAATTGGCGCAGGAACCATTCAATTGATGGCTTTGCTGGCTACTTTATTTAAAAACAAGATGCCAGAAAAACCGAAAAAGCAAATCGCCTTCGAGGAACCTGGCTATCAAGCCTCTCGACAACTTTGGTTGGATTATGATTACCAAATTCAACCAGTCAATGTTGATCCATTAACAGGCATCCGTTTGAATGAATTGAAATCGCTCTGGCCAGACTTGATATACCTTACTCCTTCTCATCAATTTCCATTGGGGGGAATTATGCCTGTGACCCATCGTTTACAAATATTGCAATGGGCCAAAGAAAGAGACTGTTATTTGATTGAGGACGATTATGACAGTGAGTTTCGTTTCCGTGGCAAGCCCATCCCTGCTTTGCAAGCACTGGATACCCACGAACGGGTCATTTACGCGGGCACTTTCTCCAAGGCTTTTCTACCTTCATTGCGTTTGGCTTATTTGGTACTCCCACCCCATCTATTGCCTCATTTAAACGCCCTACAACATTTGGGGCAAAGCACTTCGGTAAATATGCAACGTGCCATGGCTATTTTTATGGAAGAAGGCTATTGGGGGAAGCATTTGAGAAAAATGAGGAAAGTATACAAACATAAATTTGAACAAACCCTCGCAAGCCTGGACCAAATTATGGGAGATAAAATAGAAGTAACGACTCAAGCTTCGGGACTCAGTGTATTGATTAAGGTAAAAACCAAACTATCAGAACAAATACTGGTACAAAGAGCCCGGGAAGCTGATATTTGGCTCAAAGGCAAGCGTGATACTTGGTTTATGCCCCAAAACCTGCCTCCTTGGCCCCATATTGCCTTTGGGTATGGCACTTTGCCTATTGATCAAATCGCGAAAGTAGTGAAGAAGTTGCACCAAGTATGGTTTGAGCATCATTTAGTAACGCGTTCGCAATAACTGCCTGTTTTTCTCCACTGCCTGAATTGTTGGGCTTCGTTATTTAGCCTTTGGCAGAGCTCGGCACAGCAAAAGCTGTAGCCGTCGGTTTTATTACCCGTAGCGCTGCTATGGGCGCAAAATTTATCCTGTAAGGAAC
>CALDJV010000712.1 GCA_937899305.1 uncultured Cytophagaceae bacterium | reverse complement strand
TATACAAAAAAATCTGGGGCCAGATCGGCACCTGGTACTACTGAATAATGGGCTAAATCGGTGATGCCTTCGGTAGCCAGCACCTCATCGTCGATAAAGAAATTACCCGAACATTCTTGATGAGACTTGCTTAGGATATGGTAGGCCGCATCGGCCATAATCTCGGGTTTGCGAGATTTATTGATGAGCGCATCACCACCTAAAAGGTTTTTAACCGCAGCCGTAGCAATGGCGGTACGAGGCCAAAGCCCATTGAAAGCAATTTTACCTTTAAATTCTCCAGCCATTCCCAATACACACATACTCATTCCAAATTTGGCCATCGTGTAAGCTACATGAGGGGCAAACCAGCGAGTTTCCATGTTCAAAGGAGGCGAAAGGTTGAGCACATGGGGATTTTCGGCCTTTAATAAATGAGGAATGCAAGTTTGGGACACTAAAAAGGTTCCCCGAGTATTCACTTGGTGCATCAAGTCAAAACGTTTCATTTGGGTTTGCAAAGTGCCGGTAAGTTGAATAGCACTGGCATTATTTATACAAATATCAATGCCTCCAAAAGTTTCTACTGCCTTGGTTACTGCGGCCCGTACCGATTCCTCATTACGGACATCTACCACTACTGGCAAGGCTTTACCTCCGGCCTGTTCCATTTCTTCAGCCGCAGTAAAAATAGTTCCCTCAAGTTTAGGATGTGGTTCTGCTGTTTTGGCGGCAATGACAATATTGGCCCCTTCTTGGGCAAGCTTTAGCCCAATGGCTTTACCAATGCCACGACTAGCACCCGTAATGAATACCGTTTTATTTTGAAATTTCATGCTTCTAAATGTTGGTTTTAAAATGAGTTGTTCTGGTGGTTACCAAAAATCAATCTACTATAACCAACAAGCAATATTTCAAGTTGTTATTATATTTTTATAATTTTTACCCGTTGTGCCTTTTCCGAAGTGTGCAATTCAAGCCAGTATACGCCTTGAGCTAGTGACTCTAGATTGACTCCAAAAGAGCCGTTGGTTCGGGTTACAATGGTCAAGTTTTGTTTTACTTGTTGACCTTGCAGGTTCCATACGTTTACTTTAGTGAGGGTTGTTCCATTGGTAAACTTGATAAAAGTCCAATCAGAAGTAGGGTTAGGAAAAACCAATACCTGCGCTTTGGATTCCTTCTTAATACTCACTGCCTCAATTGGAGAATAGTCACTGGTACCGTCAAAGTCTACTTGTTTTAGGCGGTAGTAGTTGATACCATTTTGAGGAGTGTTGTGAGTAAAACTATAGCGCTGAGGAGTAGAGGTTGTACCTTGACCTTTGGTTTGACCAATGGGTACAAAGTTGATTCCGTCCATAGAGTGCTCAATAGAAAAATAATCGTTGTTTCTTTCTTGAATGGTGGTCCAGCGAAGTTGTACGCGTTGATCTCGAGTAGCCTGAGCGGTAAATGTACCCAACTCAACGGGTAGGGGAGAAGTAGACTGCAATGACACAATCGTAAATTCATCTCCATTACTCAACGCTACATTATCAAAAGTAAGCACCTTGGTAGCAGCATTAAAATCAGTTGCCGCAAATCCGGTCAGTACATTCTCGTCTTCGAATTGACCATCCGCATCAGTATCCTTTAGCAATACAATATCATCAGCACTGGTAACTACATTGGCACTCATGTCAATGTCCAAGCTCACTGTACCTACACTGCCGGCGGCTCCTACCTTCCAGGTACGTCTCAAACGACTAAAAGCAATAGAAGGGATGTCCATACCCTCTACTTCGGTCATAGCCACATTATTATGCCCCACAATCAAAAAATCCCCATTATTCAAAGCCGAAGGGTTTCGCACTCGAAGTACTCCTGGACCCTGTGAATCAGCGTGGTTACTGGCAAAATCGGTTTGCCCAATCCCGATCACTTGGCCACTGTGAGTACTAGAGAAAGTAAAATATTGATTGGTAATGGCAATGTCATATTTTGCCGATAGGTAATTTTCTACAATACGACGTCGAGCATCGTTCAAGCTTTGGTTATTATAATAAATGATTTCAGCAATATGTCCAGTAAAATAATCGCCACTGCCTGGAGTAGCATCGTCATGATAACGGGTACTGCCATCTACTCCGCCCAATACCGCTCCATTTTGGCCAAACAAACGGCCAATTCCATTTACTGAGCCAATGTTGATTCCATTGATAAACCCTTCAATTTTATCATTGATGTGATCATAAAATATCGTTACGATATAATTTGTGTTGGCAGTAATGCTTCCTTTAATAAACTTGGCCGTTGCTCCGGCTCCATTGGCCCCCCAGGGAGTAGTGAGCCCAGCATCATCGTCGGCATTGTTCCAACCGTGAAAATAAAGTTCGTTGTTATCTATGTAAAAGTTCAACCCGCGCGTACCTCCACCTTGCTCAAAAATAGTTTGGCGCGTAGTTACATCGGCTCCAGTTCGCATAGCGATGACAATAATTTTACGCTCAAAAAAGTTAGGTGATGCTGGCTGATTGATGTTGACGTCATTGGCAAATGTCATAAAATCATTTCCATCAAAAAACAAGGCCGACTTTCCATTAATTACATTGGTTTGCAAAGTAGGTTGATTGGCTGCGTTGGCCTGGGTAGCGGGGTTGTTATTGGGAGAGCTATCAGTAAATGTGCCACTGTAAGCGGTAAGTTCATTGGCTTGTAGCCAAAAAATATTGGTGACTTGTTCGCCCACCCCAGCTGCGGCCAAGAATCCAAAAGGATCGTTTTCTTCAATGATATAAATGTGTTGAGCATTAGAAGCATCAATGGTTGCATTGACTGGATTTTGCAGATTCATGATAATGTTTTCATTGGGCTCTACCTCGGTATCGTCTACAATAAATGCAATGATGGTAAGTGAAGCAGTGGTTTCTCCTGGCAAAAAAGTAACTGTACCCGTAGTAGCCAAAGAGAAATCCAGAGAAGAAGTTGCTGTACTGTTGGCCAAGTCCAGATTGTATTCCAAAGTCACAGTTTTGGCCGATGGCGTAGATAGATTCACATTAATAATTGGTAAAGCAAGGCTTTCATCGTTGCTTTGGGTGCTTAACTCAAAAGAAGCCACCGGAGTAGGGTCTATATCAGTGATGGTAATGGTATGTTCAATTGGGAGTTCCAGGTTGGTACCTGCACTTGGGCTATACAATTCCAATATGATTGTTTCATTATCTTCATCAGTACCATCGGTCAATACAGTCAAAGGTACATCGATAAATGCTACCCCATCAGCAAAGTTGGCGATACCATCAGTAAAGTTGTAATCACTACCATTGGTAGCCGTACCTGCTCCTCCCGATACACGTAGACGATAGGCTACTGAAGCTGCTCCAACAGTAGAACCTGTACGTGAAATACGAATATTGACCGTTCCGGCATCTTCAGCAATAGAAGATGTACTCACGGCAAAGTTAAATTTAGGCGGGGCGTCATTGTCATAAATATTAAAAGTATGGTTGCTAATACTCCCAATGACCACTCCAGGAGTGACGACCGAAGGCAGATTAAAGGTAACGGTTTCGGTAGATTCTGCCAACAAGTCATCATTCAAAACAATGCTTAGGTTATTGGTTTTTTGCCCAGCAGCAAAAGTGAGGGTACCAGTACTGGCAATGTCATAGTCAGTGCCTCCATTGGTAGCCGTACCACCAGTTACCTGATAATTAATGGTGACATCCGAAGCAGGGGTGTAATTCAAGCGAGCAATTACGCTATTAGCTGGAGTAGTTGTTTCAAATTCGTATGATTCTGAGGAAGCAAACTGAGCCGTAGGAATGACTTCGCCAATCGTTACAAAGGTACCTTTGGGAATAGTCAATCCAGTGGTCTGGTACAAACTACCCGTAGTATTGACCAACTCGATGATTTCGGTAGATGAATTCTCATAATTAGGAATGGGACCTCCACTTTTATCTAATAAAATTACGTATTTTGCGTCTCCTGAAGCCAAAGCAGGTAAAGTACTCACATCCAAGGTAATATCTACTGCTCCTACATCATTGGTATGGTCAAACTGCCAACTGCGTTCTAATACTCTAAAATTGACGCCAGCATCAGGAGCACCAGTAGTAGTCCAGCTGCTTATGGGTTGGTTGTTGTGTCCTGCCAATAAATAATCATCATCATCTAAATTTGCCGCATTTACTTTAATCTCAAAAATATTTTGTCCTTGGCTAATGGTATGTTCATTGCCCACTGTTTGCCTTCCGACCCCAATTACCTCATACCCATAGCGTAACTGGTATTCATATTTGTCATTGCCAATGGGGTTTGCAATATATTTGGCTCCCAAATAGTTTTCTACGATGATTCTTTCGGCTTCATTCAATACACCTTCATATTGAATTATTTCTGCAATATCTCCATTCAAATAGGCGGGAGTATCATCAGATACATTGTCATTCAATACTGTGAAGTTGTTAACCGCTCCCAAGCCCGGCTGGCCAGGGTGGGTATATAGCCTTCCTACTCCCGTGGTAGAGCCAAATTGTACTCCATTCAAAAAACCAGTGATGGTTCCAGTGTAAGTAGCGGGATCATTTGGATCAGGCCCAGGTGAAGTAGCATCAAATACGTGGGTAATGATGTACGGCGTATTGGGAGAAATGGTAGTAGAGATAAATTGATACTGCCAAGCATCGTATGGGCCATCCGAGGTAACTTGATTATAAGCTCCCATAATCAAGTTACCATTTTCTATGTAAATATTCAATCCCCTTACATTACCACCTTGTTCATAAATCATTTGCCGAGTGTTTACATTATTCCCGGTACGAAATACGATGTAGGTAGTACGTGCATCATAAGGTCCATTGCCATTGATATCATCAGAGGTATTGAATAAAAGACGTTGATTTAGACCGTTGAATTTGATGACTGGTCTATTATTGATTCCTTGCCCAGGTAGCGTACGCAATAATGGGCGCTGTCCGACCGTGTTTTGAAATGGACTGTTGGCAATGGCCGACAGAGATTCGTCTTGCCAGGTTTGTACCAATGTATTGTCAGCAGGGGTAGCGTTTCCATTGACAATGCCATCTGCTTTTAACCAAACTTTATTGTTACTATTCCCTGCAGTTTCGGTGCTGACCCCTCCTGGGCCTTTCTGAGCCTGGGCTGTGAGGCTCATGCACATGATTAATAATCCTAAAATACCCTTCAATAGCTGCGACATGTTGTTTAAACGTATTAAAACTGTTCTTAAATGTTCTGGTATGTGTTGTAGTAATGTGTATCATCTTAGTGGCTGGTGAAAGATTGCATTCGGCTATTAATTGGTGTCAAAAACTATGAAATAAACGTGGTGGTGTGGCCTTTTGTCAATAAATTTCGATAAAAGTACAATTTTTATAGGTAAATGAAGAGGCTTGTGGGTAGGTATTTTACCTATACATTCTGGTATTTAAACTGAATGTTGTACTTATTTGTTACAGTCTTAAACAGGATTTGGTTGCTTTGCCAAGTTGAAATTGACATTACCAACTTAAAGTTTATAATTTTACAAATATTATTACACAACATTTCGTTGATTACTGGGGTAAGCAGCGATTAAATTTATGAGGATTTATATGGATCTAAAAAGGTCATTTACAGTTATTTTACTATTTATTTTGCTTAGTTCTTACTTGGGGGCTACAGATGGTTGTAATAGTGATATTTGGAAAATATTACTAAAAGTGAAATATTCATTTATTGGAGATAAATACAAACCCAGTTTTAGTGATCAGCTAAAGGCCCTTGATCATAAGAAAATAACGATCAGTGGGTATATGTACCCCTTAGACGAAGCCAAAACCCAGCAATATTTTATGCTTTCTTATTATCCCATCAAAGTATGTTTTTTTTGTGGTGGAGCAGGCCCAGAATCCATCATCGAGGTCAATACTAAAAAACCGATTAAATTGACTACCAAAAAAATCAAGTTTACTGGTACCTTGCGGCTCAACCCTGATGACCCTGATCGAATGTTTTTTATTCTATTAGATGCGGAGCAAGTCAAGTAAATAAAATCTTTCGAGAAGCCAATTCATCTTGCTTGAGCGCTTGTTTGAGTTCTTCCAGAGAATTGAGTTTCTCGTCTTCTCTGATCTTGGCAATGAGGCGTACCTGAAGCTGTTGGTCGTAAATATCTCTATCAAAATCAAATAAATTGACCTCTATGCGAAGCTGTGGAGTGCCATCAAGGGTAGGGCGGTTACCAATATATAACATTCCCTTGAGTTGCTCGTCTTTCAATAGGGCTTCTACTGCGTAAATGCCATGGGCAGGAATCAGTTTATAGCTTTCTTCAATAACTATATTGGCAGTAGGAAATCCAATGGTGCGGCCAATTTTATCGCCGTGAGTTACTTTGCCTTCAAGGCCATAAGCATACCCTAAATATTGATTGGCCATTTTTATGTTGCCCTCCAAGAGTGCGTTTCTGATTTTGGTGGAGCTAATGACCACATCGTCTATGTCATGGCGGGATATTTCTTCTATACCAAAACCGTAACTGTCAGCATGTTGTTTCAAATAATCAAACCCACCTTCACGATTCTTTCCAAAACGATGATCATAACCAATGACCAATTTGTGAGTGCCGACTCCTTGTACATACACTTGCTTGATAAACTCATCGGGGGTCAATTGAGAAAATTCTTTGGTAAATGGTAGAATCACCAAGTGATCTATTCCATACTGTTCCAGAAGGCGGGCTTTTTCTTCTATAGTAGACAAAAGTTTGAGCTCGGTATTGCCATTCGACAACACAATGCGAGGATGCGGCCAAAACGTAATCAATACCGTTTCTCCTTGATTTCGTTCACTAATTTGCCGAAGGCGCGCTAAAATTTTTTGGTGTCCTACGTGTACTCCATCAAATGTGCCGCTGGTAACAATTGAATATCCTGTTGAATCAAATGAGGTAAGTCCTCGATGTACTTTCATATAAAGAAGCGTGTGTTCATCCAAAAACTATCACAAATATACACAAGCAAATAACAAATGGTAGTTCTACTGCTTGAATTCAAAAAAAGGATCAACTTTACTCATGAAGCTGATCAAAAAGAGACTTGAATTCTTCAATAGAGTAGGCATTACTCACCTGAAAGTCGCCAATATGGGTACGTCTTAAATCGGTAAGATAAGCGCCGGCTTGCAACGCTTGGCCAAAGTCGCGAGCCAGGCTACGGATATAAGTTCCTTTGGAGCATACGACTCGAAACAGCACCCTTGGCAAATCTATTTGGACAATATCGAATTGATGAATGGTAATTTGTCTAGGTTCTACTTCTACTACCTGACCTTTGCGAGCGTGTTTATACAAGCGTTTCCCATCTACTTTTACTGCCGAAAACATCGGGGGAATTTGTGAGATGGTCCCTGTAAACTGTGGTAAAGTATCAGTAATGAGTTGTTCATCGATGTGAGCAATGTCAAAGGTTTGGTCTACCTCGGTTTCGGCATCAAAAGAGGGAGTCGTTTGCCCAAGGGTAATTTCACCAATGTATTCTTTTTGCTGGGCCTGATACGACTCAATAGATTTGGTTTTTTTGCCCGTACATAAAATCAGTAAACCAGATGCCAATGGATCCAGGGTTCCAGCGTGGCCTACCTTGACTTTACTTTGTTCCTTCTTTTTAATGAGGTTGCGTACCTTGGCCACAACATCAAAAGATGTCCATTCTTTGGGCTTGTCCAATAATAGAACTTCTCCTTCTTTGAAGTCAAAATCTTCAAGATGTGTTTTTTTCATGAAATGGGTAACAACGTTGTTCTGCAAAGTTACACCTTTAGATCGTAGCCCAAAGCCAGCATAATCAAAATCGCAGTTCCGACAATAATTCGGTAGTATCCAAACACCTTAAAACCATATTTGGTTAAAAAGCTAATGAAAAATTTGATGGCCAACATTGCTACAAAAAAAGCAATGACGTTTCCAATGATGAGGGCATCTAGGTTTTCGGTAATGGCGGTAGGAGCCTCTCGGTAAGTTTTGAGCGTTTTATAGCCAGCCGCAGCGAGCATGGTAGGCACTGCCAGAAAAAAAGAAAACTCAGCAGCTTGTTTACGATTGAGTTTTTCGATCATTCCTCCAATGATAGAAGCCGCCGAACGTGACGTACCCGGTATCATTGCAATACACTGAAAGAATCCTATTTTAAGCGCAGTAGGATATTTTATTGGAACATCGTGGGCTTCTCGCGGATCGTACTTGAACCAACGGTCTACAAAGATGAGTATAATACCTCCCAACACCAACATAATGGCGACAACCTCTACACTCTCGAGGAGTTTGTCTATATAATCGTTGAGCAGCAAGCCAATGACTGCTGCGGGTAGGAAGGCCACAAATAGTTTGAAATAGAAGTCCCAAGTTTGGAAAAAGCGACGCCAGTAAAGCACTACTACGGATAAAATAGCTCCAAATTGGATAGATACTTCATAGGTTTTTACGAAGGTGTTTTGATTGATTCCCATCGCCGAAGAGGCAATGATCATGTGGCCAGTAGACGAAATGGGTAAAAACTCGGTGATGCCCTCAATAATTGCCAAAATGAGGTTTTGTACTATAGTCATATATAGTAAAGCTTAAAAACAGTAATGCTAAAAAATGAGAATGAGAAGTCTGTAGAAAAGTTAGCGTCTTTTTTTGGTACTTGGCTTTTCTTGTCGTACTTCTTCTTCAGATGGTACTCGACGGTGATTTTTCTTTTTGTAAAAAATAGCCAAGAAAGGAACTAGAAAAGATATAAATACGATGATAGGTCCTAGAGTGAGTCCTCTAAAGCCAAACTCTTCATTGTCGCTAGACATCACAATATATCCGATAATCAATAATCCAATCCCAACTAACATAATTATATAGTTTTCGCGGGTAAATGGCATCTGATCTTTTTTCTCTCCCATAATAATAATTCAAAAATATTTGTGTGAATGTTACAACAAGTGCAAATCTACTAAAAGAATTGAATTATAGGCTGTTAAAAAAACTTAAATTATAGGAAATAGGACAAGCATAATCATAAAAAAAACAGCAAAGTATCTAAATACTCCGCTGTTTTGGTTGTTTACAAGGTTCAATAAAAATCTTTAGGGAGACTATTTTTTGCATCCTCCCTTATTCTACCCGAATGTTCTGTACCACAAATACTTTACAACTAAAAGAATTATCTCTTTTTCCAGTTACTGGGTGGGTACTGACGGGATGTTGGGATATAGAGTTACTACTGGGCTCAATGAGTTTGGTTCTGATATAGCCGTCCAAACTTACTTTTTTTCCGGCAAAAGCCATCATTTTCTTACCTTTGACGTTTTTTGAATGTCCTTGCAACACAATTTCTTTTTCGTTGTCAAGGCGAATCACAAAATAGTCGGACTGATGCGCACAATAACTTTGGCTTGATTTAGTCCATTCCTTGTGAATGAGGGTTCCAGAGATCTGAGTTCGGGTATGACGAGGCTGTTTGAGCTTCTTTTGAGCAAAAGCAGAAGTTGAGAAGAATGCTATTAAACTGGCTACTACAAAAAACTTGATAGAGTGTGTCGATGATTTCAAATTCATAATTCTTTCAAATATTGGTGTCTAAGAGAACTGATATTACATACACGAAAATAATCACTCTCTGGTTGGAAAGCAGTTGTGGAATAGAGGAGAAAAACAAAATGAACCAGTAGTATTT
>CALDJV010000711.1 GCA_937899305.1 uncultured Cytophagaceae bacterium | reverse complement strand
GGAAACAGATTGAGGCGCAAAAAATGAGCATAGCCATAGCTACGCGATTTTTTTTGCAACGAAAATATGTAAACATTTTTACGATATAAATCCTAAAATATAGCCTTGATAGAACACTGATCTACATTTCAATGATGATTCTGACAAGGTGAAATTTGGGCAACCTTGCGAATGAACCACCGTGATCAATACTTCTTCTAAAGTACTTTGCAAATATAGAGATTGTTGTAATTCAGACAAGTCTGTCTAAAATGATTAACAACCATTTAACTCTGGAACTTTGAATCAGGGGAGGGTGCTTGTGCATCATAGCAAAAGGTGCGCGTATGAACACGCACCTTATACAAAGAAGAACCTAATACTTTGCTAGAGTAGCCCTTTCAGTATACCTTTTTTTCACCTTGATGGCATCTACCAACCCTCTCAGGTAAGCCTTGTAGCTACCCGATACCTTCCAACTTTTTTTAAGTTGTTTGTATTCAGGGATTTTCTTGACGTATTCCTTGGCTTTAGTCACATCTCCCAAAAGTAGCGAAACTACTGCCATATTGTGATACATCACTTGTTTGACCTTGGGATTACTGGCTTTTTCCAGTTCCGCTTTCCAGCGATTCATTCCTTTTTCCAATTCAGGCTTGATGTCAGCCAAGGTTTTCCTTTTCTTTTTGCTCAACGATGACAAGCGATTGATAGACTTGCTAATCGATTTACTCAACTCACTGAATGCTTTGTATTGGCGACCTTTGATGCCCAATATGGCACTGGAACAAGTGATTTTTTGCTCTAAGAAATGCCCTTCGATTAGCTTCTGACTTTCCATCATAAAATATTGCAGCACATCGCTCTGGTAACTATCTAACTTCTTTTTGAGCAATCGCTTCCTTTTTTCCGCTTTTTTGGTCAGCCTAAATTGTAGTTTAAATCCAGGATCCAAGAAAAACAAACTGAGTTTTACCTGCTTTGAATCACCATCGTTGTAATCTATCAAAAAAGGAATTTGTTGGTCTAGCAATGTTTGTCCGTCTTTGCTTGTTACCGTCAAGCGAGCCGTGGCATTTAGCTCACAAAGTGGCTGCTCTTTATCGGAGTAGTCAAAGTCCAATTGCATTTTTTCTATCTTGTAGGTATTGGCCTCTAGTTTTATTGTAAAATCCGGTGCCTTTTTGTCTTCTCGATAAGGGTATTGCGTAATCAACAAATACTTTTTAGTCCATTGTTTCAATGTGGTGGCTGGGTCCCCTTCATCGTCGTTAGGAGTGAGGGTGGTTTCTACAATGGCCCGATTGGTTTTCCAGGTTTTATCCAATGGTTTTTGAGGAGCTACATCATAATACCAAACCGCAGGGTTTTTGATGAATTTGACTCTCTGCGCAAAACTGAACAATGGCAGACTCAGGGCCAAGACCAATATTAATTTTTTCATTATACGGAGTTAGTTTAAAAAAAATAAATAAATGAGGCGCAAATAAGGAGGTTACAAAACAAGAAAAGTCTCCCTAAATTTAGAGAGACTTTATTAATAGTAAATATTCTGATTATCAGTCGATTAAAAGGTGTAATTGTTTAAGTAGACAGCTCTAAGAGCAGTACTGGAATGCCAAGATCCTTACAAAATATCTCGTCGTCGAGCATCCCACAAACCGCCCAGCCAAACTACGAGCCCTACCCCAATGCCCAACCATACTTCCTGACTAAGTAGGGTGAGGTCTTCTCCTTTTTTATCGCCAAAGATTTGTTTGATGTAGGCATACGGAAAATAATCGATCCATTCCATGCTATTAATGGCAAGGGTCACAAATACGACCATCAATAAGCCGATGCCAATCGATAGAGAAAAGTTTCGATACCTGAAGGTAAGCCAATGATGAATGCTCCAGACGGTTAAGGAGGTGAAAAACATTTTGAGCATTAGCATCAGGCTAATATTTAATGACAAATCGCTGCTTTGAAAACCCAAGTCTGGACGTAGCAGAGACAATACGGCACCGGTTATCAACTGCATGATGGCAAAATAACATAGTACAAAAAACAGCAGGCCTACGCTATAAATACTTTTGTTGACATAAACCGCCCAGCGGGGTTGGGCCAGTGCGTATAAGTGTTTCCAGGATTGCCCTTTGTGTTCTACATTGTTGATGAGGCTGGTCATCATGGCGATAAAGAGGATCATAAAAAACTCGGCCAAGAGACCATAGTTGAACTCGTACAAGACTTTCCAGGGATTTACTCCGTTTTTAATCCATTTTTGGCCGGCTTCGTTGAGCAGTAACAATATCAAGATATTGAGGGCAAATGGACACAGTAGCAATAACCAATAGACCGCAGTTTGGTGGGTTTTGAGGTATTCGGCTCTCAGTCCTTTGATGATATGATTCATTTTATGCAAAATTCAAGATGGTGAAAAAAACTACGCCCGAATGGTTCTTCGGTGAATATCCCAAAAACTGATGACCCAAAGCACCAATCCTACAATCAAACTATATTGTACTGGTGTGGTAAAAAGTATATGAATGTCCTTTTTGTTGAGTACCTCTATAGAGGGGAATGCGTACGGATAATATTTGACATACTTCCAACCTTGGATCAATATACTGGAACTCACTACTCCTATCAGACCCAAGCCAATATTGTAACCAATATTACTAAAACGACGCCCTATCCAGTTGTGAATGACCCAAATACTGATGATAGACAAGAATACCTTGGCGGCCATCAATAAGTTAAACTTCCATTGATTGTCGAACTGAGCCAGGTTGAGCTTGGGATTAACTGCCGAAATAACGTAGCCCGATAACACAATAAAACCAGCAAAAATAAGCAAGGTCAGCATCAAGATGATTAAACTAAAAATATGTTTACTTAGCTCGATACTCCATTGAGGAATGGGCAAGGTATAGAGGTGTTTCCAAGTGTTGTTACGATGTTCGCGCCCGTAGATCACTCCTGACATCATAGCGACATACAAAGGAAGCAACAATATGGTAATGACCCGATAATGGATGACAATGTAGGTTTGCCAAGGATTTTTTCCCTCATTGATGGCTTTGATAAAGTCTTGAGGGGTAGTCCATTGATTGATCACAAAGACAAACAGGGCAATGGCAAATGGGCACAACACCATGAGCCAATACACCATGGTATGGCGATATTTGCTAAACTCAGTTTTGAGCTCCCTTAGTAAATAAAATCTATGTAGCATGGCGATTATTTTTGTGGGGTTTGGGTAATGTTCATAAACAAGTCTTCCAATGACGACTGCTGAGGGGAAAGCTGATACACCTCTATCCCAGCGTTCAGCAAGCTGCTATTGACTTGATGGATCATCGGCTTGTCATCAGTTTCTATTTTGAGGGTGCCATTTTCCAGCGAGGTGGTAGCAATGTTTTGGGCCTGGAGCACCTCTATAGCTTTTGGGGTATTGTTTACTTCTATCAGTGTAGTAGGGCGTTGTTGATCCCGCAACTCGTCAATGCCTCCCTCAAAGTGCAGCTTTCCTTGGTGGATGATACCCACGTGGGTAGCCACCTTTTCTACTTCGCTGAGTAAGTGACTCGATACAAAAATCGTTTTGTTAAAATCCTGGTTGAGGCGAATGATCAATTCCCGGATTTCCTTGATACCATTGGGGTCCAATCCATTGGTAGGCTCATCTAGAATGAGTAAATCTGGATCAGCCAAAAAGCTGAGCGCCAAACCCAGGCGTTGCTTCATACCCAATGAGTATTGTTTTACCTTCCGGTGGGCATCTTTGCTCAAACCCACAATGTCGAGTACTTCATCGATGCGTGTTTTCGAGATGTTGCCAATCAGTGTTCGGGTAATTTCCAGGTTTTTTCGACCACTTAAGTGCAAGTACAACGAAGGCATTTCTACCAGGGCACCTACTTGTCGCAGTATTTCTACTCGATGTTTTACCAGGTCTTTACCAAATAACAAAATGTTGTTGGAGGGGCTTTTGATAAGCCCTAGCAAAATACGGATGGTAGTTGTTTTACCAGCCCCATTGGGTCCCAAAAAGCCATAAATGCTGCTCTGGGGCACGCGGAGATCCAGATTGTGCAATACTTTGAACTTACCAAAGCCAAAGTTTAATTGATGTGTTTCGATGATGTTGTCACGCATATGAGATTCATAGTTATATGGTTTCTAATGCAACTTGGGTTGAAAGTTGGAGGCAAATATAATAGAAAGTACTATATAATACATAGTACTTGGTTATATTTTAATTAAACCCCTGTGTTTCTATCACAATTCGAAAGTAAGCAATTGAATAAAATCTATTTAGAAGAATATACCAGTGCAGGTATTTTATAGATATTGACTAAGGAGAGCGTTGGTCGGTAAAATTCAGGCTTTAATCTATAATTTGTGCTTTCATATATATTCTAAACAATGAATTGTTCATTTTTGGGGTTATTTGTATTGTAAAAAAATGAGTAGATGGCTTGTAGGGCTTCAGCAGGTAGCTCGAAGTCCTGAGTCAAGCCAAATAAAAGGTCATAACAAGCAACAATACTTGAAAACAAATCTTTTGAGAGTCATTAAAATTAAAAATACGGGTAACATTGCCAATCTAGCGCTACACCTACTCTTTTGGGGTATTCTAATTTTTATGTTGCTGTTTCGAGACTTCCAATTACACAGCCGAGCCAAAAACTATGGCTATGCCTATATGTTTTTAGGGTTTGCCACTCACATGTTGCTTGTACTGGGCTTATTTTACCTCAATTATTTTAGCATTACTCCCAAGTATTTCCGTACACGTCGTTTCAAAACATTTGCCTTGTACATTCTCTTAGTTTGGGCATTGGGCATCGTTGTAGTGTGCTTAGATAGCTACCTATGGCATTGGGGGCTTGACTTCAAACTAGGAAAACGAGATCGTCCTTGGACCAACCGTATCTGGACCAATAGACTCATTGCGTCTACTTTTGTGGTTTTCTTTTACTTATGGTCCAGCACTCAAATCCGCATTATGTTGGATTGGTTTCGCAATGCCGAAGTTCAAAAAGACCTGGAAAATCAAAAACTCAAAGCCGAGCTCTCTATGCTCAAGCTACAGATTAGCCCTCACTTTTTGTTCAATACACTCAATAACATTTATTCTTTGGCTTTTCAGCAACGTGCTCAAGCTCCTGAGGCCATCCTCAAACTCTCTGAGATTATGCGTTATATGCTATACGAAACCAATGCCGACCAAGTCTCGTTACAGCGCGAAATCACCCATATTGAGAATTTTATTACGTTGCACAAACTACGTCTGCGCAAAACTGAGGTTCTATTTCACATTGAGGGAGATTATCAGGGCAAGCAAATTGCCCCCATGTTGATGTTGCCCTTGGTAGAGAATGCCTTCAAATACGGGGTAAGTACCAAAGAAGCCACCAATATTTGTTTCAACCTGAGTGTGGTAGACAATAAGTTGATCTTCAGAACCGAAAACCGCATATTCAAACAAATGGAGCCCACTCGCCAAGAGGAGGGAGGCATTGGCCTACGTAATACCCGCAAACGCCTCGATTTTTTGTATCCTGACAAACATCAATTTGCCACGCGTTCTAAAAATGGAGTATTTGTGGCCGAGTTGGAAGTTGCATTAAGTTAAATTTCCCTATATTTATCCAATTCGTTGGCTCAGTGTTCCTATTATTTTTTAGAAAACAAACCTTATTTACCCCCTATGAGCACCCAAAAAATACGCTGTATCATTGTAGATGATGAACCGTTAGCAGCAGAGATTTTAGAAGCCTACGTGAGCAAAGTATCTTTTTTAGAGTTGGTAAAGACTTGCGCTGATGCCTTTGAGGCGATGGAGTGCCTTAAGCAAGCCCAAGTAGATTTGATTTTTCTGGATATCAATATGCCTGACTTGTCCGGAATTGAATTTTTGAATGCCTTACCACACAAGCCAGCGGTGATTTTCACGACTGCCTATGCCGATTATGCGGTAGAAGGTTTCAACCTCGATGCCATAGACTACCTGCTTAAGCCTATATCATTTGAACGTTTCATGAGGGCCGCCAACAAAGCCGAAAATGCGCTCCAGGCTGGAAGTAAAACACCTGTGGTAGAGCAAAGTGCGAATCCACCTTCCTCCTCTGAGCATTTATTTATAAAAACCGAATATAAGATTGTAAAGGTAGATCTCAAGGACATTTGGTATGTAGAGGGCCTAAAAGATTATATCAAAATTGTGACTCCTGATGGCCCCTTGTTGACACTTCAAAGTATGAAGAACATGCAAGAGCATTTGCCCGATGCCCAATTTATGCGAGTACACAAGTCCTACATCATCGCCATTGCCCATATAGAGAGTATCGAGCGCAACAAAATCAAGATTCAAGACAAGTGGATACCGATTGGTACAACCTACCGCGACCAGTTCTACAAGCGAATTGATAATTGAATTATTTTATTGTTCCGCTTCGCTCATTGTTCTATGGTTAAATTGTTCCGCCTACGGCTTATTGTTTCATTGCTAAATGGTTGCGCGAGGCGACGTATTGATTATTGATGTTTAATTCTGCGAAGCTAAATATCATTTTACGTTTTTCACTTTGCATTCAATCAGTGGACTATGGACCGTTGACCAATGCTGTTTCCTTAACACTACTCGAGTCCATATAGCGAATAACGTTTCCCCCTTGTGGGGGAATTAAAGGGGGATTTCGTGGATTACCACCACATACCTAAATCCTTAAGGAAACAGCATTGGACCGTCGACTGTGGACTAAAAAACTACCAACTCCTGACTCCGAACTACTAACTAAAAAAATCACTGTTCTTTCGCCAAAAACAAATCTTTAGTCGGCCATTTTTTAGTGGTTTTCAGGCCCCGGCGCATCATCCCTTCAATCTCGTAGCTAAATCCAGGTCCTCGCCAAGTGCTGGTATTGGTAATCACAACATAACTAATACCATCCTGCCGTCGTTTTACCACAATTCCGGTACCTGCCAAGCTACCCGTACGCCACCACCTTTGCGCATTGCAAGTTTTCCAACCCAGCACCCGATGCGCACTACTATCACGAGGGGTCGTCATCTCCAAAATGCTTTCAGGAGTCAAAAAATCGGGTTTGGTGTCAAAACCATCTATGGCCACTACCAAACGTAACAAATCAGTAGGCGTAGTCAGCCAACCCCCCGCTGGCCCCAATGCCTCAATGTGGGTAGCATCATAAGTACGCGATACCGAATCACCTGTACCATAACAAGACAATTTCTTTTCTGCCGTTTCGTGTTCGTAGTATTTTACTTCGGTAAAAGCCCGATCTTTCAACTGGTTTTTAGCCAATCGAATCCGGTGTATGCCCAAGGGTTTGAGGATTTTTTTGACGTATTGTTCATAAGACATACCACTTACTTTTTCTATGACCTTTCCCAATACACAATAACCAAAATTGGAATAATCGTAAAAAGTACCCGGCTCGAAAGCCACCTCCTGAGTGAGCATAAACTTGAGGGTAGTCTCAAAACTTGGAGGAGAGGGTACTCCCATATGCTTGGCTACTTGCAATGGGGCAAACATAGGATCGGTACGGTATACATTTCGCCAGCCTCCGGTATGAGTCAGTAGGTGCTCGATGTTGATTTTAAGCAAATGAGGGCTTTTGTAATTCAGGTAAACAGTATCGTTTAAGATTCCATCTTTGCCAAATACTGGTTGTTTGAGGTGGAGTTTTTTGGCTTCTACCAGTTTCATAATGGCCACGGCCGTAATGAGTTTAGACACACTGGCGGTACGAAACAAATGATAAGGCTCGGTTTTTTCGTGGGCTTCAGCATCAGCTTCGCCATACGCCTTGACGTACAGCAATTTGCCATCTTTGACCACCCCCAACGAAAGTCCGCGTACGCTCCAGTAGTTCATAAAGCGATGCACCATCGTGTCAAAAACCACAAAATCTTTGTGATTAGAATGGTAGTTTCGCAAAGGAAAATCAATGGTAGGTTTGGATGGAGTGGGCGCAATGGCTGAATCCAAAGTTTCGATAGCAATGTGCTTACTTTTGGCACCACAGCCCATCATCCATATGGCCATGGCCAACCACAATACATTTAACCAGTTCTTTTTCAATATCTTCATGATTAGGAATTCGAGTGATTCATTGCTCTAGGGGTGAAGGGAGGAGATTGAGTAGTAAACTACAGTACAATAGCGCAACCGCAGAGTAAAAATCACTACAATGCTACAAAAAAAATGTAACATTCATAGGGTAGGAGAGGGGCAAAACCTTGTTTGGCTACAATATGTTATAGGGTAGCTGTTAATCTTTATGTAAAAAAAGTGTAAGATTTTATCAGCAACGAATACTTATGTAACATTGAAGTAAGAGTACGCCTAAAACGTACTCAAAGATTGTTATTCTACACATAATTATGAGAATGAAAAGATTATTTAATTTACAATACTTGCTACTACTGTGCTTGATTGTAGGTATGAGTCAACCTGTATTGAGTCAAACCAAACTCATTGAGAAGGTGACCAAGAAAAAGAATGAGTTGGTTATTCCTTACGAAAAATACCGATTGCCCAACGGGCTCACTTTGATTATTCACGAAGACCATTCCGATCCTTTGGTAAGGGTAGACGTGACCTACCACGTAGGTTCGGCTCGCGAAGAAATTGGAAAATCAGGCTTTGCTCATTTTTTTGAGCACATGATGTTCCAAGGTTCCGAAAATGTAAAAGACGAAGAGCATTTTAAGATCATTACCGAAGCAGGAGGTACCCTCAATGGAACTACCAACCGTGACCGCACCAATTATTTCGAAACAGTACCCAGTAACCAATTGGAATTGATGCTTTGGCTAGAAGCCGATCGAATGGGGTTTTTGTTGAATGCAGTAACCCAAAAGAAGTTTGAAGTACAACGGGCTACTGTAAAAAACGAAAAAGGCCAGAGCTATGACAACCGCCCCTACGGTCGTTGGCAAGAGGTCAATGCAGAGGCGTTGTATCCTTACGGTCACCCTTATTCGTGGCTTACCATTGGTAAATTAGAAGACCTAAACCGAGTAGATGTCAACGACCTCAAGCGCTTCTTTATGCGTTGGTATGGCCCAAACAATGCCACGGTAACTGTAGGAGGAGACGTAAAGCCCAAGCAAGTAATCAAGTTGGTAGAAAAATACTTTGGACCTATCAAGCCAGGACCTGCGGTGAAAAACATGAAGTTGGATCCGGTGAAGTTGGACAAAGATCGTTATGTGTCTTATGTAGATAAAAACATCCGCTTCCCCGCATTGTTGGTGACCTACCCAACGGCACCACAATATACCAAAGACGAAGCTGCTTTGGATTGTTTGACGGACATTTTGGGTACGGGTAAAAAATCTTATTTCTACAATAAATTTGTAAAAACCCGTAAGGCCATTCAAGCCAGTGTATTTCACAGCACCAGTGAGTTGGCGGGAGAGTTTATCATGTTTGTATTGCCTTTTCCTGGCACTACCTTGGCCGACTTCGAAAAGCAAATGCGCGAAGCCCTCAAAGAATTTGAAAAAAATGGGGTAAGTGATGAAGACGTGAAAAAATTTATAGCCCAGTATGAATCTCGTACCGTAAACAGTCTGGCCAGTGTAAGCAACAAAGTGGCACAGTTAGCGGCTTACCAAACTTTTACTGGTAACCCTAACCAAATCAAAGAAGAGTTGAAAAAATATACTTCTTT